>NZ_BAAHXP010000009.1:0-65726 GCF_054656715.1 Hydrogenobaculum acidophilum | reverse complement strand
CTTTTATAGGTTTAGTCCATTTGTTTTCTAACTCTAGAATAACACCATAGACAACCTTTATCAGACTATCATCATCTGGGAATACTCTCTTGCCATCTGTTATTTTCCTTATCTTGCTGTTTACACTTTCTATGAGATTGGTAGTGCTTAGCATCCTTCTTATCTCATAAGGATATTGATAGAAAGCTAAAATGTAATCTATATCTTTTTCCCAATCTTTTACAACAGATGGATACTTATCTTTGAATCTCTCAAATTCTAACATCGCCATATCTTTGGTAGTAGCTTGATATATCTTTCTTAGGTCCTATCCTGTGGCATACTTATAGCAACTTCTTTTCTATCTTTAGAGGATACTTTCTTTAAGCTGTTTCTGACTTTGTGCACCAGACATTTCTGGTGGGTTGCTTCTGGGAAGGTTGCCAAGGAAGCGTTTTCAATACCAGGAAGATCATCACTTACAATTGTAAAGATATGCTCTACCCCTCTTGACTTAAGATCGTTTAAAACCTCTATCCAAAAACTGGCACTCTCTTGCTGAGCTATCCAAAATCCAAGGACTTCTTTCATTCCTTCATCGTCTATACCAATTACCAAATAAAGAGCTTTGTTTCTTACTTTGTTTATATCCCTTACCTTGAAGAAAACGCAGTCTATAAAAATAGAGACGTATACTTCCTTTAGAGGTCTTGACTGCCAGGCTCTTATTTCTGGTAATACCCTATCTGTAATCCTTGATATAAAAGAAGGAGATAACTCTACACCGTATATACCCTTTATAATCTCAACTATATCTCTGGTCGACAAGCCTTTGGAATACATTAGCATTATCTTGTTCTGAATCTCTTCCGATATCTTTGTCCCTTTCTTGGGAACAATCTTTGGCTCAAATTCTGAATTTCTATCTCTTGGCATTTTTATCTCTATATCACCATTCTCGGTCTGAACTTTTCTGTGGTAATAACCATTTCTATAATTAGGATTGTCGCTTCTTTCGTAAGGTTCATAGCCTAAGAAATCATCAAGTTCTGGTGACGTGGCATACTTGTCTTCTAAAGCAGCTTCCACTATCTTTGCAAAGGCTTCTTTCATAAGCTCTTTCAACTCTTCTTGAGTAATCACTTTTCTTTCAACTTTCATACAAACCTCCTAAAGCAGTTTAATATCTTAACATAGAAAGATTTACACAATAGAGTGGACAGTCCCAATGGCTAGATAAACCCCATCCTAAGATTGCAGCCCAATCTTACAAACTCAGACAACTATTTGCTCTAAGGTTTGAAACCTCAGAAGAACTATTGTTAATGGATTTTAGCATATGATAACGTATCTTGCTTTTATCATATTGATTTGTCTTGATAAACGTTGTTATAATGGATTTAGACAAGTTTAGAGGTAGATCTCTTAGGTGTGCTATAATGCTTAGTAAGATAGTTTGCATAATTAATGAGACAGCCTCATAGAATGGCTAAAGGAGGTTAATAAATTGTATAAGTTAACAAGGGATGAAGAAAGTACTATTAGAAAGATAGAAGAAATATATTATATGAGGCCCATTTTAAATAAATTTTATGAATTAATCGAAACTAAAAATGCAAACTGGCTAACTTCCTTTAATCGAATATATGAAGTTTTAAGAAATTCTGAAGAAGAGGTAAGAAATCTTGTAGAAGAAAGAGTAAATAGAGGCGAAATTAAAAACATTAGCCAGGCGATGAAATCTATTGCCGGGAGTGCATTTTCTAATTGCTTTATTTATTTGTTCTTGAAGAACAAAATAGAAGGTAATATTAAACCATACATTTATATTACATCACAAAAATCAAAAATTAAAGATTTTAATAGAATTACTTCAATTAAAGTGGGAAATGAAGTCCAAAAACCAGATGTTGATATAATTATATATACGAAAAAAAACAAATCCATCGACAAATACATAATAGTTTCTTTAAAAACATCATTAAGAGAAAGAGCAGGACAAACATATAGGTGGAAGTTATTAATGGAGATTGCTATTACTGAGAATCCAATCAAGGATAAGTATAATATTGGCTATGATATGATCCAAGTACCTTTAATATGCTTTGCGACTGTCAATTTTTATAATGAAATAAATAACCCACAACATAGGGGTATGCTTAAATTTTTTGATAAAGCTTTCATTGCAAAAGAGATTGACTCAGAATTTATTTCTCCTCTTTCAGATATAGTAAGTTTTGTTAATGATAAATTAGGATAATATACGGTTATAATCTTACTAAATGACTTTTGAAGTTATAGGTGAGAAATAATATAATAAGATAATTTTTTTATTCATGTTGTAAAGATTCACATAGACTATGAACACTTACATCTGTTAAAATTTCTACATATCTTATTTAAATGAGGCAGATATATGTCTGATTTATATCATGTTTATGTAGTGATTATCACATTAGAAAGGGGGTGACAAGTATACCACGGTTTACCATAAGAAGACAATATGAGGTAGATGTAATAAGAGTAAGGAATGAAAACCCTACTTGGAGCAAGGAGAAAATATCAAGATATCTTGAAAAAGAAAAGGGTATAAAAGTATCTCCTTCTACGGTATATAGGATACTGAAGGCCTTTGGTCTCATAGAAAGAACAAAGAACATCAAGCAAAAGAAAAAACAAAGTCAAAATAGAAAGAGAACAAAGATGGGTCTAAGAGCAAGAGCTCCAGGAGAAGTAGTCCAGATAGATCTAAAGCATCTTGTTTTAAGAGGTGTAACTTATTACCAATACACAGCTATAGATAAATATAGCAGACTAGTATTTGCAAAAGTTTATAAGAATAAAACTTCAAGGAATACAAAACTCTTTATCCAAGAGGCTATGAAGTATTTTAAATTCAACATCGTTAAAGTTTAGACAGATAATGGTACTGAATTCATGGGAGAGTTTGACAAATACTTAAACGAAATTGGTATAGAGCATTATTACAGCTATCCAAGAACACCTACAAGTATGCCACGCAATAAAACAAACGGTAATGTTGAAAGAGTCATAAGAACCATAGAAGAAGAATTGTGGTTTATAGAAGGCGTAGATTATCCCATAGATCATCTCAACAATCTTCTAAGGAAGTACATAGACAAGTACAATTTCATAAGACCTCATTGGGCTCTAGACTATAGAACTCCTGGAGAAGTAGCTTACGGGAATGAAAAGGTTATCAACTCTGGAGCGATGTTATGAAAGTTGGTATAATTTTTTTAGGTGTAAGTGTTCACGATGTACTGAACTCATACATACATATGTTAAAATAAATTTATATGGAATGTTTAGAGCGGATTGAGTATAACGAATTTGATTTTAAGGAATTTAGAGCTTCCAATGGTAGATATTCAATACATGATTATCCAGCTATGCTTCATTATTTACTGGTTAATTATTTATTAACTAACTATTCAAATGAGAATAGCCTTGTATATGACCCGTTTTGTGGTAGTGGTGTTTCTATTGTTGAAAGTTCAAAACTGAACAGAAGAGCTATAGGTACAGATATTAACCCTCTGGCATTATTGATTACAGATGTAAGAGCTTCCAATATTAATGCAAACTTAGTGAGAGATATTTTAGATAGATTTTATAGAGAATGGGATAACCTAACACCAGATGTTCCTGAAGTAAAAAATCTAAATTATTGGTTTAAAGATTATGTTATAAAGGATTTAGGTAAGATAAGAAGTTTTTTGAAAAAGATAAAAAAAAGTGAAATCTTTAAATTTCTTCTAGTAGCGTTTTCCCAAACAGTTAGAAATGTGTCTAATAATAGAAAAAATGAGTTTAAAAGATATAGATTGTCAGAAGAAAAACTTAAGAAGTTTATGCCAGATGTGAAAAGTGTCTTTGTTTCTCTTATTGAAAACTACTTAAAAATATTAGAAGTTGATAAGGTACCTTCTAATTATTATAGATTGCTCTTGCACGATGTAAGAAAACCTATACCTATAAAAAACGTCGATTTGGTGATTACTTCACCACCTTATGGTGATAGCAAAACCACAGTAGCCTATGGTCAGTTTTCAAGTTTTAGTTTTGATTGGTTAAAGGGAATAAATCCTTACGGTGATAGTGATTTAAGTTTAGATAATCTATCTATAGGTGGCAAATTAATAAAAGAATTACAGATTTTACCATCACACACTTTACACAAAACAATAAAAGAAATAGAAAGGATAGATTTAAGGAGAAGTTTAGAAGTTTATTCTTTTTTTAATGATTATTATCTGTCTCTATTTCAAATAGTTAAAACATTAAATAGCAATGCATACGTATGTTTTATTGTTGGAAATAGAATGGTTAGGAATATACAAATTGAGATGGATTTTATAACTGCTGAATTATTTGAAAGCCTTGGTTTAAATATTGAAAACATTTTTATTCGTAAAATTTCAAATAAGAGAATGCCTTTAAAAAATTCACCTTCTAATATAAACGGTAAAACTTCTAATACGATACTACATGAATATATAGTAATTATGAAGAAAAGTTAAAAGCTATATTACTTGATTTATAACACAACTTTACAGTTTAAATATGAAGTAAACCTTTCTATGAAAAGCTATAGCTATCACGATCTTTTGAAATCACCAGATAGTTTATATAAATTCTAATATTTAAAATAATATTTAGACAAATAACCCTATAGTATCTATCAGTAGAAGACTTACATCAATCAAAATTTTGTTTACGTTTTATCTAACTTAATAATCCTCATAATCCCAATACCCTACACACTATCATCGCCTTCAAACCATTGACAATCAATATGTGCCATAAGTGTGCCATACGAAGTCTACCAATATATACTTATGTTGACATTAATATGAATGCATAGTGAAAATCTCAAATTATGTGTTTTTATGAATTCCTGAGATAGCATTGATTATCAATGATTAGAACGGAGAGAGAGGGATTCGAACCCTCGGTGGGCGTGAACCCACAAGTGATTTCGAATCACCCGCTTTCGACCACTCAGCCATCTCTCCTAAAGATATTATACAAAGTTTTTGGGATTTTGATATAATAATAGATTAAACTGCACTCTAATCAAAAAGGGTCGTCAGGAAGCTGACGCTTAGGTTAGAGGAGGTTAAAAACCCTTTTGGAGGTATTTTTATGTCTGTGAGCATGAAGGATCTTTTGGAAGCAGGTGTTCATTTTGGACACTCTAAGGGAAGATGGAACCCTAAGATGGCGCCGTATCTTTACGGTGTTAGAAACAACATACACATTATAGACCTTGGAAAGACGGTGCTTTACCTTGAAGAGGCTTATAACTTCGTATCCGATGCGGTATCAAAAGGGGCGGAAGTGCTTTTTGTGGGTACCAAAAAACAAGCAAAAGATGTGATTATGGAAGAAGCTTTGAGATGTGAATCTTTTTATGTAAATGAAAGATGGGTGGGTGGTCTTCTTACAAACTTTAAAACTGTTAGGAAAAGCATAGCAAAACTACGTCAATTAGAGCGTATGGAGAAAGAAGGGGTTTTTGAGGTTTTACCAAAAAAAGAAGTGGTGACTATGAAAAGGGAGATGCAAAGGCTTCAAAAACTTTACAAAGGCATCATAGACATGGATAGGATACCAGATATAATATGGGTGGTAGATACCAACAGAGAACATATAGCTGTCACAGAGGCAAGAAGGCTTGGTGTAAAAGTTGTGGCTATAGCTGACTCTAACTGCGACCCAGATGAGATAGATTACCTTATACCAGGGAACGACGACGCTATAAAATCCATCAAGCTTTTAACTTCAAGGATAGCGGATGCTGTCATAGATGGTAAGCAAAGAAGAGAAGCTTCTGTGGTATCTGAAACCTCAAAAAGAAGAGTGGTGGTGGTGGCCGAAGAAGAGAAAGAGCTCTTTGAAAAGGCCATGGCTATGTCTGAGAAGTATGAAGATATAGATAAAGATAGCGTAGATTATTGATAGGAGGAGATTTTATGGCGGTTAGCTCAGAAAATGTTAAGCTTTTAAGAGAGATGACTGGGGCTGGTATGCTCGATTGCAAAAAAGCCCTTGAAGAAGCAGGCGGTGATATAGAAAAAGCCAAAGAGATACTTCGTATTAAAGGTTTGGCAAAAGCCGATAAAAAAGCTTCAAGAGAGACAAAAGAAGGTCTTATAGTAGCAAAATCTACACCTTCAAAAGGTGCCATGATAGAACTTGCCTGTGAAACAGATTTTGTAGCAAGAAACAACTCTTTTAAAGAGCTTGCCAATAAAATCCTTGATTATGTATTTGAAAACGTGAAAGATACCAATGGAGAGTCAAGAGACAACTCTATACTTCAAGGAAAGATAGATGGAATGACTGTTGAAGAGCTTTTAAAAGAAGCTATTGCCAAAATAGGTGAAAATATACAGCTAAAACGCTACTGTGTAATAGAGGGACCAAATTTCGCTTACATACACGGTGGTGGTAGGATAGGAGTATTGCTATCTTACCAAGGTAATAACCTTGAGGTTGTCAAGGACGTTGCTCTTCAAGCAGCCGCTATGAGACCAGAGTTTTTATCTCCTGAAACTGTGCCACAAGAGGTTATAGAAAGAGAAAAAGCCATATACATGGAACAAGCCAAAAAAGAAGGTAAGCCAGAAAACATGCTTGAAAAGATAGCAGAAGGCAAACTCAAAAAATTCTATGAAGAGAAGACGCTCCTTAATCAGAAGTTTATAAAAGACGAGAAGAAAACCATACAAGATTATATAAAAGCCAACAACGTAACTATAAAAGGCTTTTGTAGGTTTGAAATTGGTGCATGAGATATAAAAGGATACTTTTAAAAATATCAGGTGAAGCCCTGGCTGGAAGCCAGGGTTTTGGTATAGATAAGGATGTTATAACTAGTTTTTCAAATGAGATAAAAGAAGCTTACGAAATAGGCGTTCAGATGGCTATTGTAATAGGTGGTGGCAACATATTTAGAGGGTTAAAAGCCCAAGCCAGCGGTATGGATAGAGCTACTGCCGATTATATGGGGATGCTTGCCACCGTTATAAACGCTTTAGCTATGCAAGATACATTAGAGAGGATACACAATATACCAACAAGGGTTTTATCAGCTATAGAGATGAGACAAATAGCAGAACCATACATAAGAAGAAGAGCGGTAAGACACCTTGAGAAAGGAAGAATTGTTATATTTGCTGCTGGCACTGGAAATCCATTTTTTTCTACCGATACAGCTGCTGCTTTGAGAGCTGCTGAGATAAACGCAGATGTTATGATGAAGGCTACGAAAGTAGATGGCATATATACAAAAGACCCAGCCATTTACAAAGATGCAGAGCTTATAAAGGAGATATCTTACATAGATATCATAAATAAAGACTTGAAGGTGATGGACCATACAGCTATAACTCTTTGCAAAGACAACAATATAGAGATGGTGGTTTTTAATATACATCAAAAAGGAGCTTTAAAACGTATATTGTCAGGGGAAAACATAGGGACAGTGGTTAAAAGCGTTAATGCTTGAAAAACCAATAGCTTTAGCAGTAGGCAATTTTGACGGTGTTCATCTTGGACATCAACATCTTTTGAAAACCCTTGTTTTAAAAGCAAAAGAAAAAAACCTTATTCCATCTGTTTTGATGTTTGACCCTCATCCGTTGGAAGTTCTTGAAAAGGAATCAGCACCTTGTATGATATCAACTGTAGAAGAAAGAAAAAAATATATACAGGGTCTTGGTGTTGAAAATATATTTGTAATAAACTTCACAAAGGACTTTAGCAATATATCAGCAAGAGATTTTATAAAATATTACGTTTATGAAAAGCTAAATACAAGGCTTTTGATAGTAGGATACGATTGGAGATACGGAGCTAAAAGAGAAGGGGAATTTGAGCTTGCTAAAGAGATGGGGCAAACGCTTGGTTTTGATGTGATACCAAGTGAACCCTACAAAGTGGATGGGCATATAGTAAGTAGCACCCTTATTAGAAGGCTTTTAAAAGAAGCAAAATTTGATGAGGTAAGAAAATACCTTGGTAGAGATTATAGCATTGAAAGACAAGTGATAAAAGGCAAGGGTTTGGGGTCTAAGATTGGTTTTCCCACTGCAAACATATCAAACACTCAAAACATGTGTTTAAAAGAAGGTGTTTACGCTGTAAAAGTAAACAACTATCTTGGTGTGGCAAACTACGGCAAAAGACCCACCGTAGAAAACACAAATCAAAACATATTAGAAGTTCATATTATAGATTTTAAAGATGATTTGGTGGATAGTGTTTTAAATATAACGTTTTTAGGCTTTTTAAGAGAAGAGAAAAAATTTAACTCTATAGAAGAGCTAAAAGCCCAAATAGAAACTGATATAAAAACTGCCAAAATCTTATTTTCTAACAAAAGCGTATAAACTATAAGCTACTATAAGAGCGTACAATATGTCTCCCACTGGTTTTAAATATGGATTAGCTTCAAATACAATAAGCACAAATAAACCAAAACCAAGCATCGGTAAAGTCTGTTTTACAATATTTTGATTTATCATAGCATCTATTGGTGGGATGTTTTGCTCACCTAGTTTGTTGGCGTATAGTTTGTTCCAAAGTATCCTTGGCATGAAGTGAAACACTCCACCTAATACCGTAACCAAACCAAACCCATATATCATAACATCTCCGTGCAAAAACGGTTCTAATATCCCTGATGCCACTAAAAGCCCGAAACTAACACCCAAAAACAAAAAACCAAGACCTAAGAAAAAATACCTAAGCGTGTAGGGTATGTTTTTTGGAAACTTTCTGTTTTCAACGGTTTTATAAACAATATTCACAAAAAAACCTAAAACCATAAATTCCAAAATGCCGGCAAAGTAAACAAGTTTTAAATCAAACACATAAAAAGATGCTATAAGTATAGAAGCTGATATTTGATGAATCCAAAATAGCTTGTTTGCCAACCCCATATTTAGAGGCTCCATATATAAAAGCGGTACCAAAGCAAGTTCTACACCTATTACAGCGTTTAATACAAAACCTATTGTAAAAGTATGAATCAAGAAAAATACATTTACCTTGTTAAAAGGAAATATTAGAAGCTCCAAAACATTTAACACTAGAAATATCAAGCTTGCCGTTAAAAACTTTGCCGTTACGCTGTTTGGTGTTTTTAAAGCACTTAATATATGTATTACAAAAAGTACTATAAGTATTGCACTTGAAAAAGAAAAATATTTGTTTCCTAAAAGCCCAAAATACCACATTAGCATTATAAATCCATTTAAAACGCTTATGCCAAACACTGCAAAAGAAAATTTTGGAAACGTTGGCTTTTTCATAAGAGAGTTTGGTATTAACTGGTACATAGCACCCATTATCACATTTAAGAAAAACCCGTACAACCCAATTAAAAATATGTTTATATTGTTTGTATTTGTAAAAGCTTTTAAAATGAGGTCTATTATTAGCCATACTATACTTAATATGAAAAACAGCGGTGAAGCTTCAGATACAAAAAACATTTATAACCTCCTTACATTTAATGCAAGTAAATATATATTTATTGAAATGTTATATGTATGATATTTGTTGTATTTGGATTTTAAGATTATTATGGAAGAAGATATAAAAGAAAAGATATTTTGATGTTGTGAAACCTCCCCCAGAAAGGGGAGGTAGGATATTTATTATCTGAAGAGTGTGAGAAGTTGTTGAGGTATTGCGTTTGCCTGCGCAAGCATTGCAAGGGCTGATTGTTGTAGCGTATTGTCGTTTTGATATTGCGTCATTGCTTGGGAGATGTTTAGGTCTCTTATGGCAGCTTCAGCGTTTAGCGTGTTTGTTTGCTCTGTTTGATCACCGTTTGATAGTGTTTGCATTTGTTGCATTACGGAACCTACTTGAGCTCTTATAGTGTCTACATAGTTTATAGCGTTTTGAAGGATTATCTGAGCTTGATTTGCTCCTTGAGTGGTGGTTACGTTTATGCTTAATAAGTCCTTTACAAAGTAGTTGTAACCTGTTGTTGGAGTGCCGTTTACCGTTGTAGTATTTGTAGAGCTATAACCATTTATATAGCTGTTTGATACCTGTGTATTAAACACTAAGTTGTTTATAAGGTTGTCGTTGGCATTTCCACTTAGACCGTTTCCAAAAGCTGCAATTTGGAGGTTTGAAGGACTTGTAATTTGCAATGAACCAACGGATACTATAGCACCGTATGTAGCTGAGGCAGTACCATCTAAGCTTGCCGGTGTAACAGCGCCAAATTTTGCTAAATTCAATCCGTATGTAGCATTAGAAGATGTATTGGAGTTTTGCACGTTGATATTGATTTGGAATGTAGAACCATCTGTGGTGTAAAGTTGCAAGTATTGGCCAGTGGAGTCTGTGGTGGCGTAAACACCAGTGTTGGTAGCAACACCGTTTATAGCAGATATTATGTCTTGCAGGCTATAGGTTTGACCACCCACCAAGTTTATAGTTTGGGATACAGTACCTACGTATTGACCATTTGCTAGCTGTTCTGGTTGACCTGCTGCGTTTGTAAGAGGTGTAAAACCTACACCCACCGTGCTACTTTGCTCTACTTGTCTTGATATTACTATGCTTACTGTGGCAGAAGAAGCTACTTGTATGGTACCAAAAGCTTCTGTACCTTGTAGCGTGTTAGAAGCTTGTGCTGTGACTTGGCCGTTGAATATAGAGTTTATGTTGTTGGCTATTATGTGCGCGTCCAAGTATGCGTTTGTGGCTGAAGCGTATGCACTAGCTACAACTTCATTACCATTTATGAATAGCTGTTTGTTACCATCGTATAACACATCAGAGGTTACCACTGTTTGAGAAGCGGTGGTATTGGCACCGTCGTAAGTTGTAGCACTCGCTGTGGTGCTTACATTTATGGGCCCAGAACCGCTATAGTAAGCCATTATATTAGCGGCGGTAGAACCGTTGTTTATATTTGTAAAATCTCCAGTTTGAGCTATAGCGGCACCCATTCTTTCTATGGATAGGTTGCCTATGGAGATGTTGATATATTGACCAGCTTGACCACCAAATTGAATGGCTTGGTTTATGAAGTTACCATCAAACAGCTTTTTACCGTTAAAGGTGGTGGTATTGACTATTTGTTTGATAGATTGAGCCAATGCAGAAATTTGGTTTTGCAAAGCACCGGCGGAGTTGATGTTGTTGGTGGAGTTTGCGGCGTTAACAGCGTAGGTGTACATCGTGTTTAGCGTGTTGTAGATTTGAGATAACTGTCCGTCTGCCACCTGTGCCAAAGAGTAACCTTGTTGGGTGTTGAGATAACCTTGACCTAAAGCTGTACCCAAGGTGTGTAATTGGTCTGCTATAAATAGACCCGCTGGGTCATCTGCGGCACTCAATATCCTTAAACCAGTGGATATATGAGTGATGTCGTTGGTAACATTTTGGTTTGCTTGTTGTAAAGCGTTGTTAGCCACAAGCGCACCATAGTTAAAATTGATTGATAGCATAACGCACCTCCTAAAACTTGTTATTTAACATATCGGAGGTTTTTAAAGTTTTTTTAGCTTTTAGGATAAAAATTTGAGGATATTTTGCCATACTGGTTCTATCCTCTTCTTAACCTCTTCGTCGGTTCTAGCCACTTCTGGCCAAACCCTATTATATCCCTCTTCTTTCCATTTTTTTGTAGCATCTATAATGATTTTACCCCCAAAACCCACTTCGTTGGTAGAATGGTCTAATACATCTATGGGTCCTTTAGCAATGATTATATCCCTTGATGGGTCTGTGTTGTTTCCCCATATCCATAAAACCTCATCTATATCGTGTACATTTACCCACTCATCAAATACCACTATATACTTTTCCAAAGACATGAGTCCAAGCCCAAGTAACGCATATGCCACTTTAAAAGCGTGCCCTGGGTACCTTTTTTTGATGGATACAAAACAAAAGTTGTGAAACACCCCGCTAGCAGGTAGATGATAATCTACTATCTCTGGAAGATTGAATTTTATAAGCGGTAAAAATATGCGCTCTGTGGCATAACCCAAATATTTGTCCTCTTGAGGTGGAGGTCCTACTATTGTAGCCATATAAATTGGGTTATCTTTTGATAAAATGGCTGTGATGTGCATAGCTGGATACTTGTCCACTGGGGTGTAAAAACCAGTGTGGTCTCCAAAAGGCCCTTCATCTACTAATGGTTCTTCTGGGTCTACATAACCTTCTATTACAAAATCAGCGTTTTTTGGATATTCTATGTCGACAGTTTTCCCCTTTACAAGCTCCACAGGACTTTCTCTTACCATACCTACAAAAAGATATTCATCCACTTCTGGTGGAAGCGGTGCCGATGCACTGTAAGTACACACTGGGTCTCCACCTATTACTATAACCACTGGTAGTTTCTTACCCATTCTTTTTGCTTTGTGGTAATGTGAGTTTCCGTCTTTATGTATTTGCCAATGTACTGCTAACTTTTTGTCTTCTAAAAGCTCGATACGGTACATCCCTACGTTTCTAATGCCTGATTCTGGGTCTTTTGTGATAACCTGAGGAAGCGTAATATACCTTCCACCATCTTTTGGCCAACATTTTAAAACTGGTATATCAAAAACGCTTTCACTAAAAGTCTTATAGGGGTTTTTGCTTTCTACCCTTGGTAGAGCGTCGTTTAGTTTTTTTAGTTCCGGTAGTTTCTTTAGCTTTTCTAAAAATGTATTTGGTATTTCTGGTCTTAGGACTTTGTAAAGCTTCCAGCCTATGTCTTCTAAATTTTCATAGCCAAAGATGATGTTTAGTCTTTTGTAAGAGCCAAAGGCGTTTGTTAGTACTGGTATATTATATCCTTTTACGTTTGTAAAAAGAAGGGCTTTTGGATCTTTTGTTTTACACATTCTGTCGGTTAGTTCTGTAATCTCATAGTATATATCTACTTGGTCTTTTACCCTTACAAGCTCACCTTCTTTTTCAAGAATATTTACAAGTTCTTCGGTGCTTTTGATAGTTTTCATATTCTAAAATATATGTTGTTTTGTTATCTTTTCAAATCAAAAAATGTTTTTCTGAGATAACTATATCATTTTCATCAAGTTTTACCAAAAATGGTTCTTTTGCTGGTATTAGATATTTTCCGTAATCTATCTCTAAGTAATCTGTGTTGCCGTGTTTAAATATATTTGTGAGTTTTCCAATGGTCTTACCGTCTTCTAATTTTACCTCTTTTCCGAAAAGCTCAAAAAGGTATAAACTATCTTCTTTTTTAGGTAAGTCCTTTAAGCTTGCAAACACGGTGGCGTTGCAAAAGCTTTTTGCCATCTCTGGGCTATCTATTCCTTTTATATGACAAAGTATTTTACCTTTATCTTTTTTAAATATCACATTAAAAGCCTTAAACTCTTTGGTGCGTTTGTTTTGTAAATATACTTGTTTTAGGTTTTTAATATAAAAATCAACATCTTCTTCAAACTCAAGCTCTATCTCCAAGTCACCCTTTATACCAAAGGTTGATAAAAATTTACCTATTATTATCTTATCTTCACTCATTTTTCAAACTAAACTTATAACCTACTCCTCTTATGGTCCTTATATACTTACCAAAGTCCCCAAGCTTGTCCCTTAAATGCTTTATATGGACATCCACAGTCCTGTCGTTTATATCTGTGCCATAAGACCATAGCATATTTATTATTTTATCCCTTGTGAGTATCTTATCTATGTTATCTAAAAAGTATCTTAGTATCCTAAACTCTGTCTTGGTAAGGTTTATAGGCTTGCCGTCAAGCGTAGCCTCCATTCTATCGTCGTCTATCTCCAAGTTTTCCAGCTTTAACTTGCTTGATGTATGAATTTTCTTATATCTATTTAAAACAGCCCTTATCCTTGCTATCAACTCTTTGGAAGAAAAGGGTTTAGTGATATAATCATCAGCCCCAGCGTTGAAACCTTCTATCTTGTCTTCCTCTTCCGATTTTGCAGTAAGAAATATAATGGGTATGTCTTTATAAAGTACGTTTTGTTTTAGTATTTTGGATATTCGTACACCATCGTAACCAGGAAGCATGATGTCTAGAACCACTATATCTGGTAAAGCTTGTTCTATTGCTTTAAAAAAATCGTTGCCATTTGTAAAGTGTTTTACCTCAAACCCCTCTTTTTCTAAGTTGAAAATAAGTATATCCGCTAAATCCATATCGTCTTCTACTATATAAATAAGGTTTCTATCCATATAAGTTATTATAACGTAAAAGGCTTTATTGTTTGTTTGATGCTCAAATATGATATAATATTAGTCAATTTTTAAAGGAGGCAACATCTTATGAACCTCTACGAGTTTGAAGCTTACGATAAGATTTTTAAGAAGTACGGCATACCAGTGTTAAATTATATGTATGCCGACCACATCAACGATGATTTGAAAGACTTTGCCAATAAGCTTGGCGAGTCTGTGGTGAAGTCTCAGGTGCTTGTAGGAAAACGTGGAAAAGCAGGAGCTGTCAAACTTTGCAAAACTCCAGAAGAGGCTATAGAAACCGCCGAAGCCCTTTTGCAGTACCCAGTTTACGGAGAGATGCCCGTTGGTATAATACTTTCTGAAAAAGCCAAAATATTAAAAGAGCTATACGCATCTATTACATACTCTACCGAGACAAGGACACCAGTTTTGGTGCTCAGCTTAGAGGGTGGTATGGACATAGAAGAAGTCCCACCAGAAAAGGTAAAAACCTTTAAGATAAACCCATTGGAAGGGCTATATCCTTACATGGTAAGAGAGTACCTTATGGAGATGGGTTTTCCCAAAGAGTATATTGGAGTTTTAAGGGAGCTATCAGAGGTTATAGCAAATCTCTACAAAGCTTTTTGGGAAACTGAAGCAAAGCTTATAGAGATAAACCCGCTAGCCATATGCGATGCAAACGGAAAACAAAAAGTATACGCTCTTGATGCTGTGGTAACTATAGATGACGATGCTTCTGTACCACCATCAAAAATATACGGTGTTAGAAGCGCTATGAAAAGACCACCCACCCAAAGAGAAATAGAAGCCTCTTTAATAGATAGAGACGACCATAGAGGTAAAGCTGGTTCCTACGTAGAAATGGATGGGGATATAGCCCTTATGACCTTTGGTGGTGGTGGTTCTACCGTTACCATAGAAACTTGTTACAACATCGGTTTAAAACCTGCAAACTTCACCGATATAGGCGGAAACCCTCCTGCTGAAAAGATGTATAAAATCACCCGCATAATACTATCTAAACCAGGTATAAGAGGTGTTTTGGTTTGTGGGGGTACAGCCAACAACACGCGTATAGATGTTACATTGGGTGAAGGTGTGGCAAACGCTATAAGAGATTTGAAAAAAGAAGGTAAGTTAGACCCAAACTGGGTATGGGTGGTAAGAAGAAACGGACCAGAAGCCGAAAAAGGCTTAAAGATGCTTTACGAGGCCATGAAAGAGTGCGGTGTAAAAGGCGAGATTTACGACTCATCTTTACCCCTTACAGAAGCACCGGTAAGGCTCAAGTATCTTTTGGAGCACCAAACTAAAAGCGTCGATGATAATGTAGCTGAAGATTTAGGAGTATAAGGAGCGTATTATGAAAGGGACTGTTTATTTAAACGATAACACAAGGTTTGTGGTAATAGGTATCACAGGAAGAGAGGCCTCTCAAGTGGTTACAGAAACAGAAGCTCTCTATCCTGGTTATATAAAGGCTGGTGTAACACCTGGAAAAGGTGGTGCAAGCGTAGCTAATGTTCCTGTTTACAACACTGTAAAAGAGGCATTGTCCCATCACCCTGATATAAACGCCGGACTTATATATGTACCTCCTGTATCTGTAAAAGATGCCGTCATTGAGCTTGTAAACAACGGCATAAAACTTATATATATCATCACAGAGCATGTGCCAATAAGGGATACGGCATACTTTTACAACTATGCCAAAGAAAAAGGCGTTATTATAGTAGGTCCTACTTCCCTTGGTGCTATTGTGCCATCTGTTCCAATAAGAGTTGGTGCTATTGGCGGTAAAGACCCATCCATCGCTTATAAGCCTGGTGGTCTTGTGATATTATCAAAATCGGGTGGTCTTACCACTACCACCGCTGAAATGATGATGAGAAGAGGTTGGGGAGTTTATACAGCCATTGCCCTTGGTGGAGATGTGATATCTTGCACCACCTTTGAAGATGTTGTAAGAAATATATACGATGACCCAAACGTAAAAGCCCTTATAATTCAAGGAGAAGTAGGGGGTACTTACGAAGAAAACGCCGCTATGGCTATACTAGAGCTTTACAAACAGGGCAAATGGAAAAAGCCGGTAGCCGCTTTTGTAGCTGGAAGATTTCAAGAAAATTTAGAGGGTGTGTCCTTTGGTCATGCTGGAGCTATAGTAGAAAGGGGCAAAGGTAAAGCAAGCACCAAGATAAAACTCTTTAACGAAGTAGGTAAAGAAACGGGTCTTGTAAAAGTGGCAGAGTTTTATCACGATTTACCTACCTGCTTGGAAGAGCTAGGTGTCCCAAGAGATTTTGAAGATACCACCGGGGCTTCTGTAAAACCCCTTTACTCTACAATATGAACTGTTTCCCCTCCTATGGAGGGGTTTTATGATATACTGGTTATCGCTTTTTTTGGCTCTTTTTCTAAATGCTTTTTCAAACATTGCCGTTAAAATCGGTGCTATTAAAAGCTCAAAACTTTTTATACTGGCTGGTCTTGTGGGTTTTGGCATTCAGTTTTTGTTTTACGCTTTTGCTCTAAAAAAGATAAATCTAAGCATAGCTTATCCCATCATGGTAGGCAGTGGCTTTGTGATTATAAGCCTATTTTCGTACTTTTATCTAAAAGAGCACATGAATATATACGATTTTTTGGGTATGTTCTTTATATTTGTGGGTGTTTTAATGATAAGCATACGATAAAATATTTTTAATGAAGAAATTTTTAAGGGGTTTAGTTTTTCTTTTAGCGCTTTATTTTTTGGTGTTAAACCCTTTATACTTTATATACAAACATCATATAAGCTTTGGTTATAAAAATAGGAGTTTTTATGTTAAAAATTTGGCTTTTAATATAGATGGTAAAAGTATAAAAATAAAAAAACTAACATTTTACAGACTTGGTATTGGTATAAAAGGGATTTCTTACAACTCAAAACCAAGGTTTTTTTACTTAAAAGACGGGGATTTGTATTTTTATAAAAAGCATCTATACGCCGATGTTGATGAACTAAATATAATCTTTGTAGCTCAAAACAACAAGCCATCAAATGTCCCGGATTTTAATTTGAGACTTTACGAAAAGTTTTATAGGCTTTTTCATGTGAATGTGAGAAACCTATACATAGCTGGGGCTGATAGATTTTCAAACAACGCTTTTGCACTTTTTATACCAAGCGTTAGCCTTACAAACGGTGTTCTTCATACAAAAGATTACGCTCGCTATGTTTATCTTAGTAAAAGCTCAAGACAAGAAGTTTATGTGTATGTGCCAAAAGCTTATTTGAAAGACGGGTATTTTGTAGCAAAAGATATAAACGCCGTATCCTCTTTGTTTGATTTTAATGTAAACTTTTGGTGGCGCCATAGGATAGGCAAAGCTATTGCCTCTGGTTTTATTATGCCTATAAAGACACCGGTGTTTGATACTTCTACCTTAAAAGGTTTGCTATTTGCTTATATAAACAATAAAAATCTAGATTTTACATCAAACCTCAACATAGATGATATATATATACCAAAGCTAAAACCTATAAAAAATGCATCTTTTAAACTAAAGGGCTATGTTTATCCTGAAAAGGGTGTCTCTTTTGATGGGGTCTTAAAAAGTCCTTTGGCAGAGTTTTACATAGATTACACTGGTAAACAAAACGAGTTTGATATAAACATAAAAAACCTTCACCTGTCTAACAAAGATATAGCTTCAAACCTAAAATATCCTATAGATTTGTACGCCGGGGGTAAGCTTTTTTACAGCGTAGACAACAAAATACTCAATTTAGATTTAAAGCTTTCAAACGTAAGAGTTTACAAATATGCCTTTGGTATGGGGCTTTTAAAAGGAAACCTTGATTTTAAAAAAGAAAACGCCGGTAGCCTATACTACTCACTTTACGGAAAACAAAGCGTAAAAGGGAATATAGCCTTTAACAAACATCATATTTTAACAAACCTTCATCTTTTTGATTTTTACGCATCTTACCATAAGTTAAAAACAAACATAAGTGGGCTTTTGGAGGTAAGCCTTTATCCTAAGTTTTTTGTAGAAGGTTTTCTAAACGCATCTTCTATAAGCTTACCTTACGTAAATATTGGTTCTTTGCCTATATACTTATCTTACAAAGACAACATCTTTAAAGTATCGAGCAGCTCTTCTTATATGGATGCTTTCTTTGTATATCAAAACAACATCTTAAACGGCTATATAAAACCAAAACACATTATGCTATACAAGTATATAAAAGATGCTATTTATACTGCTGATATTTCGGGTGGTATTATAAATATATCAAACAACAACATAAATATAAACAACGTAGGATTTAACGCTTCAAGCTCACAAAATCTTTACGCTGTTGGTGCTGTAAATGGGTCTGGCAGTTTTAAAAACATATCTGGAAATATAACAATATCAAACGCAAATTATAGATTTTTGAAAAATATAAAAGGAAACGTATATTTTGCTTATCAAAACAACACATTAAACTTAAAACCTACTTTGCAAGAGCAAAACTTTTTGCTTACTTCAAATCTAAATATATCAAAGACTATAAGCTTTAGTGCAAAACTTATGGGTCAAAACAAGATTTTACACGTAGACCTGGCTTTGAATGGTACCGTTGATAGTGAGGAGAATATAAGCGCTCTTGGTTTTGTGGTTTACAAAGGTGTTAAAATCCCAATAAACTTTTATATAAAAAACAACAACGGTATATACACCATGTATGGTAAGGGTTTTGATATAAGGTATAAAAACCTTCATATAAAATTAGCAAGTCTAAACGGAAGTTCTCAAAAAAACGGTAATATAGTATGGACAACCGATGGATTTAAAGTATATCTTTACCACCAACCTATTTTAGAAAGCTCTGTGATAAATGGTGTTTTGGGTTTAAAACCGTTTTATCTAAAGGCAAACACATCAAGTGTAGATGGGCTTTTAAAAGGAAGTTTTTACTTTGGATACGATAAGAAATTTTACATAAATTCAAACGGCGTTATGGATATAGACGATACGCTTGCTTTTATAAAATCAAAACTTCCGTTTTTGTTGGCAGGGCATATAAACTATGTTCTTAGTATAGACGATAAGGATATAAACTTGAATCTTAAAAGCCCAAAACCTGTGTTGCTTCTTTCAAAATATCTGTCTTTACCTCTTTACAGCAACTTAGACCTTGATATTAAAACTTCAAAAGATGGTTATTTTACACCTATAAACGTTGTATTTTCATCTTCTGATAAAAAGCATTCTATAGCTTTTAGTATAAAAGCTTCTAAACACGATATTTATATAGGTTCTTCTTTAAAGAGCTTACCTGTTTATGTGTATTCAAAAAATGGATACTATCAGGGATTTTTAAATGGCTTTGTAAATACAAATTACGTTTTTAAGAATCTCTCTTCGTTTATAAATATAAATGGTTCTATTAATCCAGAGGGACTTATTTATATCAAAAGTTTTTCAATGCCATCTTCTTACGGAAGCTCTTCGAAAATCCCTAAAAATCTAAATATGAATATAAATGTTAAAAGCTTAACACCTATAACAGTTATGCTACCAGAAGGTAATATATACGCTGGTATAGAAGGGTCAGCCTTTGCAAAGAATGGGAATTTTGGTTATAATTTAAATTTAAAAGCTTTTGGTGGAGAGCTTACTTATTCTAACAAAACTTTTTATGTAAGATATGGAATGCTTAAATTAAAGAATACAAAAAAATATATAAATGTCCTTTTAATGTCTCCAGGAGATTCTTACAACACATACATATCGTTGGTGGGGAACTTGTCTGACCCTACTTTTAACATATATTCAAACCCTCCTATGCCAAAAAATCAACTTTTATCTTCTTTTATACTAAACAAATCTGGTCTTACAGCACTGCCAATAAACGCTATGGCTAGCAAGCTATCCAAGTACTCGCCCTCTGGTTTGGCAAGTAGCATATTTGGTACAAACGTAAACTTAAGCGTATACCCAAGCCAGAGTGCTAACGGCAATCTAAATACCAACATGGATATAGAGAAAAAAATATCTAAAAACATAAAACTAAAAGCTCATATAAGCACCAGCCAAAACCCACTGGATACTTACTATGGAGGTTCTATTAAGCTTACTCCAAACACATCTATGGAATTCCAAATGTATGGAAACGGCTCAACCCAAGCTGACATGTCTTACGAAAAACGTTTTGATTTAGGCAGTGGTATACTTGGTGGAAGATGATGGAAGAGTTGGAAAAACCAGTTTCTATTATAAAAGAAATGCTTTCAAGCGATATAAAGCTAGAGCGTGCAAAGGGTGTTGGAACATACTTGAGCAACGTGTTAAAGCCGTACATATCAGAAAGTCTGTATAAAAGCCTAAATATCATAGATGAACTTTCAAAAGAGAAGAAAAAAGCTCTTTTAGAGCAAATACTAAGCGAGTTAGAGGCTTTTAAGGGCAGTATTTTACAAAAGCCTACAAAATATTTAAGAAGCTTGAGAGATTTAAACATATCAATAGATGATATGGATTTTCTAAATAAAAACCAGAAAAAAATACTTCGAGGAAGCGATTTAAACACCTTGATAGATATACTTTGGTATTTTCCATACAACTATGAAAATAGACTTGTCTTAAAATCTATATCTTCTTTGCCTATTGATACTCAAGGGGCTATCTTGGTAAAAATAGAAAACCTTACTTACGATGAAAAAGAAAAATTTCCTTTTACCATAACAACCACAGACGGAAAGTTAAAGCTTTTTTTGAAGTTTAAAACAAAAGACACTTCTGTAATGGGTTGGTATCAAAAAGGTCAAACGATAGTGGTGTACGGTACGCTAAAAGAGTTTAGAGGCCAAAGGTACATGGTCCATCCAAAAATATTTAGCGACTCTTCAAAAGAAATAGACATTATAAAACCAGTGTACCCATTAGAGAGGTTTGAAAATCCAGAGGATATGCTTGCCTCCTCTCAAAAAAGAAGAAAGCTTTTGGAAAGCGCTATAAAAAGCGTATTAAACTATTACAAAGATTATTGGCAAAACCTTCAAGATATACTGCCAGAAGAGTTTTTAAAAGAAAACGATTTAATACCACTTTCTATGGCTTTTAAGATAATACACGCTGAAGATTGTTTTAGAGATTACAAGAGTTTTGAAACTTTGCTATCAAAAGCCAAAAAAAGGTTTTTATACGAAGAGATTTTTATGTTTGAGCTTGCTATGTTAAAAAGAAGGTCTTTGGTAAAATCTCTTAGCGCACACCAAATAAATGTCGATCCAGATGAAATAATAAAAGAAGTGCAATCTAATATAAGCTTCCCTCTTACAAGCGCCCAGAAAAGAGCTATAAAAGAGATAATTACAGATATGAACTCTGCAAAACCTATGAGTAGACTTCTTCAAGGTGATGTGGGAAGCGGCAAGACCCTTGTGGCTATAGCCAGCGCTTTGGCGGTGGTCAAAAATGGCTTGCAGGTGGCTGTTATGGTGCCTACCGAAATATTGGCAAACCAGCATTATAAAAACTTTCATGAGTTTTTTAAAAACATCGGTTATAGAGTAGGGCTTTTAACATCTTCTACTTCGAAGAAAGACATACATAAGCTAATATCTATGGGAGAGATTGATATAGTAATAGGTACTCACGCGTTGGTACAAGAAAAAGTAAAGTTTAAAAACTTAGGACTTGCCATAATAGACGAACAGCATCGTTTTGGTGTGGCTCAAAGACAAAACCTCCTTGAAAAAAACAACAACTTTATGCCCCATCTTCTTTATATGAGCGCTACCCCCATTCCTAGGACCATTGCTATGGGTATATTTGGAGACCTTGATATATCGGTTTTAGATGAGATGCCATCTATGAGAAAACCTGTAAAAACAGCCGTTTTATACTCTGACCATCACAAGGATATGGATTTTCTTATAAATCATATAAAAAAAGAATTGGTACAAGGAAACAAAGTTTATATAGTATACCCTCTCATAGAAGAATCGGAAAAGCTTGATTTGAAAGCAGCCCAGACCGAGTATGAAAAATGGAAAGATATATTTAAAGATTACAAGGTTTTGCTTTTGCATGGACGCATGAGCGATAGCGAGAAATCAGGTATTATGGAAGAGTTTAAAGAAAGCGGTCATATACTTGTTTCTACAACTGTCATAGAAGTGGGTATAGATGTAAAAGAGGCCACAACTATAGTGATAGAGGATGCCCATAGGTTTGGTTTATCACAACTACACCAGTTAAGAGGAAGAGTAGGAAGAGGCGACAAAGAAGGGTATTGCTTTTTATTGGTAAACAGCGCTTTTGTTAAAAGCCAAAAACTAACGGAGCAAAACGCAACGTTAAAAAGGCTTCGTATCATGACTAAAACAAGGGATGGCTTTGAGATATCTTTGGAAGATTTAAAACTAAGAGGTCCTGGTGATGTGCTTGGACTTTCCCAATCCGGATATTTTCAATTTAACTTTGCAGATTTAAAAAATGAAGAACATCTAAAGCTTATGTCTTCCATAAGAGAGAAATTGCCAAAGTATAAAAAATCAATAAGCGAAGACCTTATTTGGCTTATAAACAAAAAATACATGGATAACAAAATCACCCTTGTTTAGAAAACATATTTAATATATCTTCTTTTTTCTTAACACCTACAAAAGCGCTTATGATTTTACCCTTTTCTACCAAGACCGCGGCTGGAGTACCCATTATACCTAACTCTTGTACGAGTTTTGCTCCTTCTTTGCTAAATACGTCTATTTTTCTTACCTTTACTTCTTTGATAGAATCTATGATGGGTGACATCACCTTGCAAGCCCCGCATTTCTCCGAGTAAAAATACAGTATTAGCTTTTTCTCATTTTTAAACTCGTTTAGCGTAGCCCCTTTTAACTTGTTCATTTTATAGTATGCTAAAAACCTTAAACCTATTACAAAAATCAAAAATAGCGTTAGAAATATGGCAACGAGTGTTATCACAGCTTTCATATCAAAGCACCTTAAAACTTATTTTGTAAATATCTGAGTTGTTTTGAATGGGTATTGTACCTACTTTACCAGTTATTACAAATATACCTTCTTTTGTAGGCAATATACCTTCTATAGCCTCTTCAAAAGAAGCACCTCTTAACTTTTTCATATATACAAGTTCGTTGTCTTTGCCTCCTATATCAAGAGCGTAAAGGTTTCCATAGGCATACTTTGTAATGCCAAAAAACTTTTCTATGGAGCTTTCTTTGTTAGCCCCAATTAAAAATACAGGTAAACCCTCTAGCTTAGAAGGAGCTCCTTTTTCATAAAAGATATATTTCATCGTAGTGTCGTTTATAAAAGGTATATTTACGTAAGAATAAGACCCACCAAATATTGCCGAAGATGAATAGAGTTCTGTATCGCCTTTAAACACCCTTAATCTATGAGAGCTATCTATAAATATAGTATCGCCTTTGTATATAGAGGCTCCATCTATTCTAAAGCCTGCTGGTACATCCACATTTTGAACAGCTTTTACCTCGCCGTTTTCAAAAGCAAGTTGTTTTACCCCACCAAACTTTCTATCTGCTGTAAAAGTCTGTCCCCAGAAGGTCTTGTGAGGATGTTTTTTGTCGAGTATAGACATAAAATAATGGATATGCTTAGCTACCACCACAGGGCTATCCCCCACCATCTTTACTATGAAAGATGACATATTTGAGCCTGTAAACATATTTACAATTATGTAGTCTTCTTTGTCTTGACCTATCCTGCCTACGCTTACTGAGATAGGGTGTCCTGCGGGTAGACTCATGTCAGCTATCCTTACTACATCATCTCTTAAAAGCTGATATATTAAAAGATTGTCCCTTGTTAAAAGCACGAGATATTCTTTCCCGTTGCCGTATAAATCGCCAACATCAGCACTTAGCACCAAAGAGCCCACAGACTTTATAAATTTCGATGTTACAAGAAGATGTAAATCTCTTATAGATGCTTTTTTTATAACTACGCCTTCGTTGGTGGCTTGGTATATGGATTTTTTGATAAAACCCCCAGGAACTCCAGAGAAAGCTATACCGTATCCTTTCGGAAATTCTCTTATACTAAGACCACAGTTTTCCCCAGATTTCACGTTTGGAAATATGGCTGCTATGTCGTAGAGCTTTTCTTCAGAGCCCTTAAAACATATGTCTGTTGTGTCTATTTTTGCTATATCACCAACGCTTGGTTTTTTACCAAATATAACTTTACCTACGGCAAAGTTATTATAAACGTTTTCTATCTTTACCTTTGCAACATCTTTATAAGAGTAACCTAAAAACTGGTGGCTAAGAGGGTTTATTATACGCCCAGTTGGTTCTTTTATGTCAAGGATTTCTCCAATATGAAAGTTTTTACCTGCTATATATACTTCGTTGTCTTTTACGTTTATCACTTGATAGGATTCTTTTTTTAGGCTTTTAAGAAAAGAATCTAAATTTCCCCCGTACGATATACTACATAAAACCGCTAAACCTAGCAGAAACTTTTTCATAAACCCTCCTACAGATTTTCTAAAATTGCTTTGGTCATCTCTTTGGTGTTTACTTTTGTACCTTCTCCTCTATATATATCTTGAGTTCTATATCCTTGTGCAAGAGCCTTGTCTACGGCATCTTCTATAGCTTTTGCCACACCATCCATCTTAAAAGAATATTTAAACATCATCGCCAAGGATAATATGGTAGCTATTGGATTTGCTATGCCTTTACCAGCTATATCAGGAGCAGAGCCGTGTATTGGCTCATAAAGTGCATATTTATCCCCCAAAGATGCAGATGGAAGCATACCTAAGCTTCCTTGTATAACGCCAGCTTCATCCGATAAGATATCTCCAAAGATGTTGCCTGTTACTATCGTATCAAAAGAGTAAGGCCTATTTACAAGTTGCATGGCACAGTTGTCTACGTAAAGATGTTCTAATTCTACGTCTTGATAGTTTTTGTGCTCTTCGTTTACTATATCTCTCCAAAGCCCAGAAACTTCCAATACGTTTGCTTTATCAACGCTTGTTAGCTTTTTTCTCCTTTGTTTTGCTATTTCAAAAGCTTTTCTTACCACCCTTTTTATCTCCGATTCTTTGTACCCCATCGTGTTGTAGCCATATCTTTCGCCGTTTTCTAACGTAGTTATACCTCTTGGCTCTCCGTAATAAACATCCGATGACAACTCCCTTACCACCATCAAATCTGTACCTTTTACCACAGACTCTTTTAACGGTGAGCTTTCTATAAGAGCATCAAAAACTTTTGCAGGCCTAAGGTTTGCGTACAAATCTAAAGCTTTTCTTATTCCAAGAAGCCCTTTTTCTGGTTTTTTATCGGTTGGCAAATCATCCCACTTTGGTCCACCGACAGCTCCAAGAAGTACTGCATCCGATTCTTTGCAAATTTTTACAGTTTCTTCCGGAAGAGGTCCCCCAGTCTTATCTATGGCAATACCACCTATCAAACCCTCTTTTATCTCATATTGAAAACCAAATTTAGAAGCTAAGCTATCTAAGACCTCCAAAGCACTGTCTACAATCTCTGGGCCTATACCATCACCTTTTAACACTGCTATTTTAAATGTCTTCATACCTTTATTTTAGCATATATAAAACGTCTTAGAGCTTTTAAATGATAATGTTGTTTTATGTCAATTTTTATCCAATTGTTGCATCGTATTTTTTATATTGTTATACTAATCGTATGAATATTTTTAATGAAACGTCTAGCAAAAACACTTTCCGCAAAAGCGTAATGGATGATATAGGTTGTTTGTTAGATAAAATACGGGAGGCTTATAAAGAAAAGCTCTTAGGTGTTGTGCTTTTTGGTTCTGTTGTAAACGATTATTTTAGTAAAAATTCAGATATAGATATACTTGTTATTTTAGAAAGCAGTCATCTTTCTTTTAGGAAGAGGATTCACGAGTTTTATGACCTTGTAGGAGATGAATTTAAGGGACATATGCTAAGCCCTGTAGTGCTAACTCTTCAAGAGGCAAATACTTTTCATCCGTTTTATCTTGGGATTTTCGATAGTTATATTACGCTTTATGATAAAACGGGCGTTGTAAAGGCTATGAAAAATAGTATAGAAAATAAAATCAAAAGCGGTGAAATACTCGAGTTATATAACGGCATAAAATATTGGAGAATCTTGGATGCGAAGGGCTAGGTTGGTAAAGGATTATTTAATTCGCTCTGAAAAGAGAATAAAAGCCTTAGAGTTTTTAAAATCTGAACAAGATTATGCTGATGTTGTAAGGGAAGCTCAAGAAGTTGTGGAGCTTCTTTTAAAAGCCTTGATAATGGCATATGGACTTGATATACCAAAAGTTCACGATGTTTCAAAGTTTATAGAGGAAAACATAAACGTGTTTCCAGATATAATAAGGTCAAATATATCAAATATTAAGCAGATATCTAGGACTCTCAGGAAAGAAAGAGAGATAGCTTTTTATGGTATGGAAGATTTTATACCTTCAGAAGAGTATACCAAAGAAGATGCAGAAAGTGCTATAAGCTGGGTAAAAGAGATAAAGGGTATAGTAGAAAAAGCTTTGATAAGCTAAGAATTGTAGCTTGGTTAAATGAGCTAAAATTTTTACAAAGAGTGTATAAATTCACATACACTATGGACACTTACCTTTGTTAAAATTTTCTATAAACCAATACATGAAAGCAGTAAATTTTTATGGTTAAAAGTTTAGGAATAACTCACATAACATTAGAAAGGAGGTGACAAGTCTACCACGGTTCACAAGTCTACCACGGTTCACAAGTCTGCCGTGGCTTAGGATAGTAACAGAGTTAATGAAATTAGAACAAGTGTATGAAAATATGTATTTTTTAGGTGCAAGTGTTTACTATGTACTTAACTTATACAAAAACTTGCATTTTTAAAAATTTATGTTATAATAATTTTCAGTTTTTAGTTGGCTTCAAAGCCAACGGCGTACTTCAACAGCTGAATATGGGGATAGCGTTACTTTAAAGTAATATGATATATATCACCTTTGGGAAATTTTTGTGTTTACGAAAAATCAATGTTTTCCCCGGCTCTGTTATATATCATAAACATTAGCTAATAATTGATAGAGAAAGCTTTCTAGCTATCTGTTCTATATCACCTTTCGTAGTAAATTTTTTACAAATAATATAATTTATATCATTGTATAAATGTCTATGAAAGCTTATAATTTGATTATTGAAATCGGGTTGACGGGTTGGTAATCTGCCTTATGGGATTGAAACTTAAAAGTTCGTCTTCGTTTTCAGCATCAGATACTGGTTGGTAATCTGCCTTATGGGATTGAAACTGTAAACGGAGTGGACTACATTATTTCGTCCACTCGTTGGTAATCTGCCTTATGGGATTGAAACAAAAAAGAAAAGAAGAGGCAATAGCTAACATAGTAAGTTGGTAATCTGCCTTATGGGATTGAAACAAAGCTCACAGATGAAGAACTAAAAACTCTTCATCAGGTTGGTAATCTGCCTTATGGGATTGAAACGGCTGTATCCCAGCCCCTTGAGGTAAAGGAGTAATGTTGGTAATCTGCCTTATGGGATTGAAACTTTCTAACTTTCTCGTTGGTTATTCAATAGGGCTTGTTGGTAATCTGCCTTATGGGATTGAAACATAATTTAGCAAACTTACGCTTAAAAAGCGATGAAGGTTGGTAATCTGCCTTATGGGATTGAAACCAGATGATAGAGCAGGAGTATTTTTGTGTTTGTTAGCGAGTTGGTAATCTGCCTTATGGGATTGAAACTTATATTGCTTAACTCTTCTGGTAACTCAAGATAAGTTGGTAATCTGCCTTATGGGATTGAAACCTAATTTTGCTTCTAAACTCTCTTGCTTGGTTTTGTTGGTAATCTGCCTTATGGGATTGAAACAAGACTAAAATAAACTCAACTACCGTTAGCACAACGGTTGGTAATCTGCCTTATGGGATTGAAACTTATGACATCGGAATAGTCCTTGATGGTTGTATCATAGTTGGTAATCTGCCTTATGGGATTGAAACTTTGCTGGGGAGTATAGTTTTTGCTATACGTTGCTCGTTGGTAATCTGCCTTATGGGATTGAAACTAAGCTATCATCACCAACGAGTTTTAGTTCAGTGTGTTGGTAATCTGCCTTATGGGATTGAAACACAACTAAGTTAGGTGTAAGTATCTTACATCCATACGTTGGTAATCTGCCTTATGGGATTGAAACTATACCGCCGGTGAGATAGGCGGTGTTAATGGACGGGTTGGTAATCTGCCTTATGGGATTGAAACCCTCTAACTAAATCAATACCTTGTTTCATAGCTTGTTGGTAATCTGCCTTATGGGATTGAAACAATTGAAGATAAAAGCCGTTATGTCATATGTATAGTTGGTAATCTGCCTTATGGGATTGAAACCCAAAAACACATTACAAACAAGTTTATATTGTTTTGTTGGTAATCTGCCTTATGGGATTGAAACAATTATAGGTATGATAAAACTTGAACCTTTCAAAGTTGGTAATCTGCCTTATGGGATTGAAACTGGTTTAAACCAGTCTGTTTAATTGAGCTTGACCGGTTGGTAATCTGCCTTATGGGATTGAAACTCGGCAAGCTTATCGTCGTTGGTGGTTACGCTTTCGTTGGTAATCTGCCTTATGGGATTGAAACTGCACGTTCTCAACAAACAAAAAGTGATTAGAATGTTGGTAATCTGCCTTATGGGATTGAAACCCAAACAACAAAAACTCAGTAATATCAGAGCTATTGGGTTGGTAATCTGCCTTATGGGATTGAAACCGTTATCAGCGTCCCCTTTTGGTAAAAATAAAAGAGTTGGTAATCTGCCTTATGGGATTGAAACTTCTTCTTTCTTGGCGAATTTGTCAAGTGTTGTTGTGTTGGTAATCTGCCTTATGGGATTGAAACTTATCACCTGCTGCAAAAAAAAATATAAGAAAAAGTTGGTAATCTGCCTTATGGGATTGAAACAATTCTTCCATAGGTTACCCCTTTCCCTTCCATTTCTGGAAGGTTGGTAATCTGCCTTATGGGATTGAAACCAAGACCAGACGGGCTTCAAGACGTATTGGACATAGTTGGTAATCTGCCTTATGGGATTGAAACTTAATGAGGTCTTCCAAAAAACTCGTATCAACGTCAGTTGGTAATCTGCCTTATGGGATTGAAACTTTGCAATGCTTGTCTCATATTTTTTTCTGATTCTCCCGTTGGTAATCTGCCTTATGGGATTGAAACAAATAGAAAGTTTAAACAATATAACGAAAGCAGAGGCGTTGGTAATCTGCCTTATGGGATTGAAACCAAGTGAACCGTCTGAAAAATTATCGCTCATTGAGTTGGTAATCTGCCTTATGGGATTGAAACGAATTCTCCGACGTTTCCAAGACCCACCCTTTTTTAAGTTGGTAATCTGCCTTATGGGATTGAAAAGATATAGGAATCTTTACAAATTCGTTTATCTGGTATGATTGTTGTTTGCGATGTGCTTAGTTTGTACGAATTTTGCATGTCTAACCAATAAACGATAAATACTCTCATATGCTAAAATAAATAAGAATGGATAAGCTGGAGATAGAGCTTTTTGGTATAAAGTTTAAAAATCCTGTGTGGGTGGCTTCTGGGACTTTTGGATACGGTGTTGAAGGAGCTAAGATATATGATATATCAAAGCTTGGAGCTGTGGTAACAAAAGGATTATCCCTAAAGCCAAGAGAAGGAAATCCTATGCCCCGTATAGCTGAGACCCCCTGTGGTATGCTAAATTCTATAGGGCTTCAAAATCCTGGTGTTGAGGCTTTTATTAAAAAGATATACCCAGTTGTAAAGGATATAGATACGCATTTTATAGCAAATGTATTTGGAGAGACCGAAGAAGAGTATGTAGAAGTTATAAGAATCTTAGAGGATGTGCCAAAGATAGTGGCTTACGAGCTAAACGTCTCTTGTCCAAACGTAAAAAAAGGTGGTGTGGTCTTTGGGCAGGACCCGGTGGTGCTTAGGTCTTTGATAGAAAAGATAAAGGCTTTTGCAAAAAAACCACTTTTGGTAAAGCTTTCTCCAAACGTCACAGATATTACAGAGTTTGCAAAGATATGCATAGAGGCTAAAGCCGATGGCATAGTTCTTATAAATACGCTTGTTGGTATGAAAATAGATATATACAATGAAAGACCCTTTCTTGCTACGAAAACGGGTGGGTTGTCTGGTCCTGCTGTACTTCCAATAGCCGTTAGAATGATATGGCAGACTTACGAAAAATACGGAAAAGCAATACCTATAATAGGTGTAGGTGGAATTACAACGCATGTTGACGCATTGGAGCATATACTGGCAGGAGCTAGCGCTGTCCAAGTTGGGACCGCAAACTTTTACAAACCCCTAAGCCCTTTGGATGTTATAGAAGGCATAAAAAATCACATAGATACTAAAAACCTAAAGCATTTCAAAGAACTAATAGGAAGAGCCCATAGACTGGATATAAAATGATATTTGAGATTTTAAAACCAAAGATAGAAGAAAGATTAAAAGAGCTTCTTGTTCCGTTTGAGCCAAAAGTTTTGTACGATGCAATGGCTTACTATGTTTTTCAAGATGGTAAAAGGATAAGACCAGTTTTGTGCGTAATAGGAGGGTATGCTTGCGATTTAGCTGAAGACGATGCCATAACCCTCGGATGTGCTATTGAGTTTATTCACAATTACTCCCTTATTCACGATGATATGCCAGAGTTAGACAACGACGATGAAAGAAGAGGTAAACCAACATGCCATAAAGTTTTTGGTCAAGACATAGCTCTTTTGGCAGGGGACGGGCTTTTGAGCTTAGCTTTTGATATATTATCAAACGAAATTTTGTATGAAAACCCTCAAAACCTTGTGAAGGTGGTAAACTATGTGTCTAAAAACGCAGGTATAGAGGGTATGGTATCAGGCCAAGTTTACGATATAAAAGGTGAAAATGATTTTCTAAAAGTGGCTTCTTTGAAAACCGCCGCTCTTATAAAAACCTCTTTTTGTATACCAGCCATTTTAAAAGGTATTGATTATTCTTTATACGAAAAGCTTGGATACAACATAGGTATACTTTTTCAGCTTGTGGACGATTTTAAAGACAAAGATGGTGCTTTTGTAAGCGTCGGCAAAGACTCTTTGCTGGATTTAATAAATGAGTATAAAAAGGCTTCTTTAAACCTTTTGCCTTATTTTCCAAAAGACGTTTTACCTTATCTTAAAGAGTATATAGATTTTATAAGTCAAGGGTTTTGACGCTATTTACTCATTGACTTTTTAGCTTTTAACTGATATAATTTAATGCTACTTAGCTAGTGTAGCTCAGTCGGCAGAGCACGTGATTTGTAATCACGAGGTCGTGGGTTCGACCCCCACCACTAGCTTTTTAAATAAATTTAACCCCCCCTGTTAAATATACCTGCCTCATAAACTTGGGAATGTCTAAGATGGTATAATATTTGATGATGCAAGAATATAGTGCAGATGCGATAAAAGTTGTTACTGGATTAGAGCACGTAAGGCTTCGTCCCTCGATGTACATAGGGGATATATCTGAAAGAGGTCTTCATCACCTTATATGGGAGATAGTGGATAACTCCGTAGACGAGGCGATGGCAGGGTATGCCACCCATATAAGGGTACATATACATCAAGACGATTCTGTGAGCGTAGAAGACAACGGAAGAGGTATACCTGTTTACATACATCCTGAGGTTGGGAAACCAGCGGTAGAAGTGGTGCTTACGGTGCTTGGAGCCGGTGGTAAGTTTGATAAAAAGGTCTATCAATATTCAGGTGGTCTTCACGGTGTTGGGGCTTCTGTGGTAAATGCTCTTTCAGAATGGCTTATAGTAGAGGTCTATAGAGATGGTAAAATTTATAGGCAAGAGTACGAAAGAGGTGTGCCAAAAACAGAGTTAAAAGTTATAGGAGAAACTGCAAAAACAGGTACAAAGATTACTTTTAAACCAGATAAAGAAATATTTGAAACCACAAAAATAAAGTTTGATATAGTAGAAAAAAGAATAAGAGAGTTGGCTTATTTAAATAAGCATGTGACATTTGAGCTAATAGATGATAGGCTTGATAAACAGCTTACTTATAAGTTTGAAAGAGGTATTGTGGAGCTTGTAGAATATTTGGCAGAGGGTAAAGAGCCTCTTTTTGATGATGTAGTCTATGTTGAATCTACCAAGGAAGGCACCATCGTAGAGATAGCTTTTAAATACACCAAAGACTACAAAGAATCTTTAGAAAGCTTTGTAAACAACATAAAAACTATAGAAGGTGGCACCCATGTCACAGGTTTCAGGAGTGCGTTATCAAAGGTGGTATCGAAATTGGCTCAAAATATAAAAATCTCAAAAGAGCTAAAGGAGATGTTCACAGGGGAGGACCTAAGGGAAGGGCTTGTGGCGGTGGTGTCTTGTAAAGTGCCAGAGCCTCAGTTTGAAGGTCAAACCAAAACAAAGCTAGGCAATCAAGAAACAAAAACCATAGTAGAATCAATAGCTACAGAGTTTCTTACAGATTATTTTGAAAAGCATCAAGACATTTTAAAGCTTATCGTAGAAAAGGCTATAGAGGCTGCTTTGGCAAGAGAAGCTGCTAAAAAAGCCAAAGACCTTGTAAGGAGAAAATCTTTCTTAGAAGACACATCCTTACCTGGTAAGCTGGCGGATTGTTCTGAAAAAGACCCTTCAAAATGCGAGATATTTATAGTAGAGGGCGAATCGGCTGGTGGCTCTGCAAAGCAAGGAAGAGATAGAAGATTTCAGGCTATACTACCTTTGAAAGGTAAAATATTAAATGTAGAAAAAGCAAGGCTAGATAAGGCTCTTTCCAACGAGGAGATAAGAGCTATTATATCTGCGCTTGGATGCAACATTGGTGAAGATATAGATTTGGGCGCTTTGAGATATCACAAGACTATCATTATGACGGACGCTGATGTGGATGGGTCTCACATAAGAACGCTTCTTTTGACATTTTTCTACAGGTTTATGACCAAGCTGATTGAAAACGGCCATGTTTATATAGCCCAGCCTCCTCTTTACAAAGTAAAGATAGGTAAAAAAGAGTCCTATATAAAAGACGATAAAGAGCTTGAAAAATTCTTATTAAACATTATAAAAACAGATGTTTCTATAATAGACGCTACTTCAAATACTTATAGAGGCGATGTGCTTGTAAACATCTTAAATACAATTAAAGAACAACAAAGCAGTGTATCGGAGCTTTTAAACAAAAGAAACAAAGAGGTGATAGATTATCTTCTTAAAAACAAAATAGACGAAAGCTATCTAAAAGATGAAGAAAAAGCAAAAAAACTTTTAGAAGATATAGTGTCTATGAAAAGTGTGAGCAGTGCAAAGTTAAGATACGATGATTTTGACGGCTCTTATTCTATAGTTATATACGATATACATCAAAACTTTAGCATTATAGACATAGACTTTCTTACATCTGGTACTTATAAGAAGCTTTTCGAAGAGCATAAGGAATTTTTCTCATATCCTATAAGCCTAAAACTGGGGCATAAGACAAAGGTTATAGAAAGCCCAGTGGAGGATTTTTATCAAGAAGTGATAGCCTTTGTGAAAGATGGCATAGAAATACAGCGCTACAAAGGTCTTGGTGAGATGAACCCAGAGCAACTTTGGGAAACCACTATGAATCCAAGCACTAGAAGGCTTTTAAAAGTGTCTTTGGAAGATGCGGCTGAGGCTGATAGAATTTTCTCAATACTCATGGGGGAAAGCGTAGAGCCAAGACGAGAGTTTATAGAGACCTACGCTAAGGAGGTAAGAAACTTAGATGTTTAATAGAGTTATAGTAGGTTTGGACGGTTCTAAACCATCTTTTGTAGCTTCCTATTACGCACTTGAGCTTGGCTCAAAGCTAAATATCCCTGTGGTGGGTATACACGTTTTAGATAGCGTTTTAACTGAAGAAAGCCTTTTGGCAGATTTGTCTGGGGTTTTAGGATTTTCTTATTATGAGGGCATAAGCGCTAAAGTAAAAGAGTTTTTAGAAAAAGAGTCAGAGGTGCTTTTAGATGAATTTAGCACTTTAGGAAGAAAACTAAACGCCAAGGTATCTACGCTTCAAACTTGGGGTAATCCTGCCAAAGAGATAAGCTCTCAGGCTGACAAAGAAGATATCATATTTGTTGGAAAACCATCCCATGAAAAGGCTATAAAAGGCATACACATAAGCTCGGCTTCCGAACAGGTGATTAGAAGGGCAAATTGTCCAGTGTTTGTGGCTTTTAAAGACGAGTATAAGCCAATTGAAAGCATTATGATATGCCATGACGGTAAAGAGGAAGACGATAAGCTTATAGATTTTACTAAAAACTTAAACAAAGTATACAACGCAAAGCTTTATCTATACCACGCCGATGAGCTTGGTTCTAAAAGGGAAAGGTTAGAAGCTTTAGTCAAGGACTCAAATATTGAGCTTATAATAGAGAAAAACATTGCGGAAGATGGGATTATAAAAACATCCGAGAGACTAAATATAGATTTGGTGATACTTGGTTCTCACAAGAAAAAGTTGGTACACTTTTTCATGGGTAGTACTACTACTTTTGTATTTCACTATATAAAAACCAACCTTTTAGTGGTAAAGTGATGTTTAACAACACCCTCATCGTGGGTCTTGGTCTTATAGGAGGGTCTTTGGCTTTTGATATTAAAAGCAAAAAACTATCAAAACATATATATGCTATAGACAAAGACCAAAACGCTTTAAAAAGTGCTGTTGAAAAAGGTATTGTAGAAGAGTTTAAAGAAGATATAGATTATGATTTTGTAATATTTTGTAATCCGATATCTAGCTTGGAAGAAACTGCTGATAAGCTAAAGCGGTTTATAGAAGATGCTTTAGTGACCGATGTTGCCTCGGTGAAAGAGTATCCTGAAAAGGTTTTAAAGCCTATTTTTAAAGAGAGTTATATCGGCTCTCATCCTATAGCTGGCTCTCATAAAAACGGTTTTGAAAACGCATCAAAGGATTTGTTTAAGGATAGGCTTGCTGTAATATGTCCTACAGATTTATCCAAAGAAGAATACTTAAACAAGTTAAAGGAGTTTTGGAAAAGCGTTGGAAGTAAGGTAGAGATTATGGACTCAAAAACCCACGATAAGATTTTTGCAATTGCCTCTCATCTTCCACATCTTATAGCCTATACTCTTACAAAGAGTTTGCCAGAAGAATACAAAAATTATGTGGGGCAGGGATTTTTAGATACCACAAGAATAGGTGCTAGCCAAGCCAATCTTTGGAGTGATATATTCCTTTACAACCAAGAACATCTTTTAGAAAGTATAGAGCTTTTCAAAAAACATTTAGCTTATTTGGAAGATATGGTAAGAAAAAAAGATAGGGAAAATCTCGTAAGAACTTTGGAAGAAATATCAAACAAAAGAAAATCTTTATAAAAACCTCTCCAAAGCTTTACCAAACATTGCGAAAGCTATAAGCTTTAAAGCTCTTGAAAGAAGCGCCATAGCTATAAACCTGTAATATCCAAACCTAAGTATGCCAGCTATCCAATTTATTACGTAGAAGGGCTCTCCTATTAGTATGGCAAAAGCGCCGTATTTGTGGAAAAGAGCTTCCGTTTTTCTAAATTTATTCTCTGATACAAACCTAGACACTGCCTTGTAGCCATAGTTATAACCTATATAGTAAACGATAGAAGCCCCTATAAAATCCCCAAACAAAGCGCAAAAAGCTACCAAATAAAGGTTCATTTTGTAAACTGTACCAGCGGTCATAAGAGGAAGCGTAGAAAGTGGGAAAACGCTCGATTCTATGAGCCCTACCAAAAATATACCTATGTATCCAAGCTTTAAAAGGTTCATAAATTACTCCTTGTATAGGTTTTCAAAGGCATTTTTAAAAGTCTCTTTGTCAGAACAAACTACAAACACTTCTTGTACAGATGTGCCGTTTTTGTATAAAAGCTTAAAACCAGAAGACGTTTCATATTGCAAAAACAAACCCTTAGAACCGCGCCCTTTGTTGTTTCTAAATATCCTTCCTGGTATCACAGCTTCTACTATCTCCATCTCCAAAACAGGCCTTATATACTTATCGAACCCTTCTAACGTATGATGTTCAAGCTTTAGTTTGCCTTTTCTATATTTACTCATAAAAGATGACAGGTGTTGTTGAGGTATTCTACATAGAATCTATCTTCTACAAGTCTTAACTTTGAAACACCCGTGTTGTCTGTGTGTATGTTCCAAAGGGGAGCTTTAAAACCTGTAGCCTCCATAATAAAACCGTGGATAAACCCACCGTGAGATACTACGGCTATTTGTTCGTGTTTTTGGGATTTTATTATATCTATAAACTCCCTTACTCTTTTTAGAAAAGATTCTTTGGGCTCTTGGGTAGGTAAAGGGTTTTCAAGAGGGTCCTTAGACCATGCCATCATCATGTCTTTGTAATCTCTAAACATGTCTAAAAAGTTTTTACCCTCCAATTCTCCAAAGGATATCTCTCTTATGCGAGGTTCTACGATGAGCTCTTTGTTTAGGGCTTTTGATAAAAAGATTGCGGTTTTTAAAGCTCTTTTCTGGAAGGATGTGTATATAACATCTATTTTTTTATTTTTAAAAGCCAAAGACAAAAGCTTTGCTTGTATATATCCAAGAGGTGTTAGTTCGCTGTCTAAGCTTCCTTGAAATACACCCTTTTCGTTGTATTCACTTTGAGCATGTCTTATAAGGTATATATGTTTCATCGCTTGTATATTTTAGCATAAAAGAGCCCCTTATCCAAATCTACCGGTTATGTAATCTTCTGTAAGTTTTTCTTTTGGATTTGTAAAGATGGTTTCAGTTTTATCAAACTCCACAAGTTTACCAAGGTACATAAAAGCTGTGTAGTCTCCTATACGAGCCGCTTGTTGCATATTGTGCGTTACTATAACTATAGCCATTCTTTTTTTGAGTTCTATGATAAGTTCTTCTATTTTAGCGGTAGATATAGGGTCAAGAGCGGATGTTGGCTCGTCAAACAACAACACTTCAGGGTTCACCGCTATAGCTCTTGCTATTACAAGGCGTTGTTGTTGACCACCTGATAAAGAGAAAGCGTTTTCATGTAGTCTATTGCCCACTTCATCCCATAGGGCTGCCATTTTAATAGCCGCTTCTACCCTATCTTTTAATTCTGTTTTATTGTTTATGCCCATAAGCCTAAGACCGAAAGCTACATTTTCAAATATTGACATAGGAAACGGCGTTGGCTTTTGAAAAACCATACCTATTCTGCTTCTTAATATAATTAAATCTGTAGACTTTGATAAAATGTTTTGGTTGTCAAATATGATTTCTCCTTCATACTTTATACCTGGGTAAAGGTCGTGCATACGGTTTAGGCATCTTAGGAGCGTAGTTTTACCGCATCCACTCGGTCCTATAAGAGCAGTTACCTTTTTGTCTGGTATTGGTATATTTATATTTTCTAAGGCCGGTTTTAACCCCTTTTTATAGTAAAAATTTAGATTTCTTATATCGATTTTGGCATTTTCTATGGCTATTACGCTACTCATAATATCGCTCCTCTATCCTTTGTTTATTTTAGTTATACGTCTTGCCACGTACATAAACGGTGCCGTGAAAGAACCGCCGTGTACCAAGTATTTAGCCACTATGACAGCCAACAAGACTCCCAGCGTGAGGACAAATCCAGCTGCCCATGCTTGCTCATGCCACTCATGGTATGGTCCTGTGGCATATATAAATATTGTTATTGTAAGAGTAGCCATAGGTTTTAAAAGATTGAAAGTAGTATGGTCGTTGTTAAAGGATGTAAAAAGAAGGGGTGCAGCTTCACCAGCCATCCTTGCAAGCCCAAGTATCACACCTGTGAGTATACCAGTCTTGGCAGCTCTCATAGTAACTTTTTTTATAACGTAATGCTTGTAAGCACCTAAAGCATAGGCGGCTTCTCGCATCTCTTTTGGTACAAGCTTTAGCATTTCATCTGTGGCTATTGTGATATAAGGAAGCGATAGTATAGAAAGCGCCACTGAGCCAGATAAACCGTTAAAACTATGAAGTGGTGCTACCAGGATTACATATACGGCAGCACCTATTACTATAGCTGGCATTGATATAACTATATCAGCCAAGTTCCTTATAAACATTGCCCACCAAGTACCTCTACCATACTCTGCCAAAAAGATACCAGCCATTATACCTATTGGCGTACCTATAAAGGCAGCTATAGTGGTTATAAGAAATTGCCCTATAAAAGCCATCCTAAGACCACCACCTGGCATTCCTGGTGGGGCTGGGTCTTGTGTAAAGAAATCAAGATTTAAATATTCATAACCGTGATATATTATAGATACTAATATCCAGCCTAAAAACACAATACCGTAAAGTGCAGCTAACGTAGATAAAATCATTATTATATTGCTTTTTATAACTCTTGCTTTTATCCTTACGTTTTCCATCTTCTTTCCAATCTCCATACTATAAATTTTGCTATTGCAAGGGTGCTAAAAGATATGGTAAGAAGTATTAAAGCAAGATAAAATAAGGCCGATAAGTAAAGGTGTGTCATCGCTTCTGTAAACTCGTCTGCTAAAGTCACCGTTATGGTGGTTACAGAGTTTAACAAAGAAAGCATATCCAAAAAGCTTCCTGGGTTGTGGTTGTTTCCGTTTACAAAAGATACTGCCATAGTCTCACCGAGCGCTCTACCTATGGCAAATATACCGGCTCCAAAAATACCAGAAGATACATAAGGCATGACCACTTTTCTTATCACTTCCCATCTTGTAGCACCAAGCCCATAAGCCGACTCTTTTACTACTTCTGGTACCAATGAGAAGGCGTCTTTTACAAGAGATGACATAAAAGGTGTAATCATAATAGAAAGTATTACAGCCGTAGTAAGAGTGTCTATCCCAATACCGGGGCCGTTGAATAAAAACCCTACGACAGGCAAATTAGCGAGATGGTCAAGTATCCATGGTTCTACATGGTTTTGCATAACCGGTGCCAATACAAAAAGCCCCCACATGCCGTATATAACGGTTGGTATTGCTGCTAAAAGCTCAATAGCGGTTGTTACTATAGGTTTTAACCAGTGAGGTGCAAGCTCTGTTATGTAAATTGCAACACCTATGCTTATAGGGGCTGCAAAAATAAAAGCCCATATTGTAACGTATATAGAGCCAAAAAGAGGGGTAAAAGCTCCAAAATGATTGTCCACAGCATCCCAGCTTTTGCTGGTGATAAAGTGCCATACGCCAAAGGTTTTTATAGCAGGGTACGCTTCTATAAAAAGAACGACAAAAACCATTATAACTACAAGAGGTATCAAAGCCGCTGCGCTAAAGGCTGCTATCTTAAATAAAACATTACCTACCTTGCCGTTTCTTTTCATAGGAAGAGCGGGGCGTACAGCCCCGCTATCTTTTAATTCTATCATAATTCTAGCTTTTAGTTATTACCAACTTAAATTACCAGCTTAAACCATTTTTCTTCCAAGAAGCCATTATGTCTTTTTTCACAAAATCTGGAAGGGTTATGTAGTCAAGAGCTCTTAGGTCAGCATCACCGTGATTAAACACCCAAGTATAGTATTGTAACACGTAAGAGTTTGTATTTTTACCTTTTGGAAGCAAAATAAAGGTAGGACCTTCTATAGGATATGAATATTTACCTGGAGGATTTGGAAGTTCCATATAGAAGTCGTTTTTCATAGCTTCGTTCCAATTTGCTTGTTTGGCGGCAGCTATCATGGTTTGCATTGTAGGGGCCACCCACCAACCAGCTTTGTTTTCAAGTACTGCTACGTTAAAGTGATTTTGCTTAAAATAAGCATACTCTACGTAACCTATAGCGCCTCTAACCCTCATTATATAGTTCGTGACTCCTTCAGAGCCTTTTCCACCTATACCTACTGGCCATGGTACAGATGTGTTGAAACCTATCTTGTGAGCCCATTCAGGACAAACCTTTGTAAGATAGTTTGTAAATATCCAAGTGGTACCAGAACCATCAGCTCTGTGGACTGGTGTAATAGGGATGTGTGGTAAGTTTAATCTTGGATTTGTGGCTTTTATCTCGGGGTCGTCCCAGTATCTTACTTTACCTAAGTATATATCGCATATTTGCTTACCGGTAAGATGAAGCTGATAGTTGCCAACGCCCGGTATGTTGTAGCCCATTACAACACCACCTATGGCATCGGGCCATTGGATTAGACCTCTTTGTTTTAACTCTGCTGGTTTTAACGGAGCGTCTGATGCGCCAAAGTCAATGGTTCTTTTTGTAGCTTGGAGTATACCACCACCAGAGCCTATGCCTTGGTAGTTTACGTGGTTACCTGTGGCTTGTCTAAAATGAAGAGCCCATCTTTGCATGACTGGTTCTATAAAGGTAGAACCTGCTCCGGTTATAGTCCAAGCCATTGCGCCTTGCAAGCTACTAGCAAATATAGCCAACGCTAACACTTTTCTTAACTTCATATAAACCTCCTTACGTTTTGATGCTTTTATTATAAAAAACTATTGTTAATTTTTTGTTAAGATGCTAGAGAAAACTCTATGCCATGTTTGCTTAGCTCATCTATGAGGTTTTTTGAAAGCACCACTTCTTTGGAGGTTTGGACCAAGGCTTTGTAATATGTGGTATCAAGTTCTAAAAGCACTTTTTGAGTTTTCATGATATCTTTGCTATCGTAAGGTTGTGAGCCGTATTTGTCCAACAAGAGCTTCAGTTTTTCTATAAAACCGTTCTTTGCCTTGTCTTCGTCTATTTTTAAGGTAATGGTGTTGTATTGATTTAAAAGAGAATCAATAGAATATATGTTGTTTGCCACTATCTTAATGCTCTCGTTTTCAATGTCTATATCAAGGGTACCTTTTACCACCACTACCTCGTCCTCTTTTATGATATTTTCGGAAGAGATATATCTATCTGGAAATACTACCACCTCCACTATATCGGTTTTGTCTATTAGATTGAATATTGCCATATATGTACCATTTTTTGTCTTTTTTATCTGCAAATCGCTTATAACTCCAGCAAGCGTATACTCTTTTCCTATGTCATCCTGAACGACATCGTCTATGTCTTCTATGTTCGTTATGTTGTTTATATGGGAAAGAACCCATTGATATTTATCAAGCGGATGACCAGAGATGTAAAAGCCAAGCACCTCTTTTTCAAGTTTCAATATGTCTAAACCAGGGGCAGGCTTGTAATCCGTTAACGACTTATCAGTAGGTTGTTGGGTTTTTACACCAAAAAGAGACCTTTGGGCTACGTTGGATACATCTTGAGAATTTAAAAGCCTTGTTAGAAACTCTTCTCTATTTTTGTATCCGCTTTTTTCTATAATGCTATCGAATGCACCTGCTTTTGAAAGAGCTTCCAACACCTTTTTATTTACTTTTCTATTGTCTGTGTTTTTGGTAAAATCCTGAAAACTTATGAAATCTCTACCTATTTTTTCTTGTATAGATTTTATGTGTATTGCCGTGTCTTCACCAACGCCTTTTATTCTGCCAAGCCCAAACCTTATATGCTTTTCAGTTTCTATCTTAAAATCCACAGAAGACTTGTTTATATCTGGTGGCAATACGTTTATGCCAAAAGATTTTGCATCTTTTATGAGGTTTATAAACTTTTTGTCCGAGTTCTCTGTAGAGAATTTTACTGTGTAAAATTCATCTGGAAAATAAAGCTTCATATAAGCGGTCCAGAAAGATATGTAGCCGTAAGCCACTGAGTGAGATTTGTTAAAGGAATATGAGGCAAACTCTTCTATTTCAGACCAAAGTTTTTCTATCTTTTCTTTTGGATAACCTCTATCGCAACTTCTTTTTATGAAGTCGTCTTTTATTTTAGCCATGAGGTCTGCTTTTTTCTTGCCTATGGCTTTTCTTAAGTTATCGGCTTCTCCCATGCTAAAGCCAGCTAATATGTTTGATATGAACATTATTTGCTCTTGATAAACAATAAGACCATAAGTCTCCTTCAATACCTCTTCAAGCTCTTCAAACTCGTACTCTATCTTTTCTCTGCCTAGCTTTCTGTTTATAAACTTATCTACCATGCCACTTTTTATTGGGCCTGGCCTGTAAAGAGCTAAAGCAGCTACTATATCTTCAAATCTATCTGGTTTTAGGCGTTTGATAAGCTCACGCATACCCTTTGACTCTAGTTGAAATACACCTATAGTGTTGCCTGTGGACAGAAAGTCGTAAATTTCTTTGTTGTTAAAATCCAAAGACAAGAAATCTATTTCTATACCTTTGTTATGTTTTACAAGTTCTTTCATCTTCCATAGCTCTGTAAGGGTTTTGAGCCCAAGAAAATCCATTTTAACAAGCCCAAGCTCCTCCAAGTGTGCCATATCGTATTGAGTGGCTATGTTTCCTGATTCTTCATCTTTTATAGATTTGTCAAGATAAAGTGGCGCAAGTTCTATAAGAGGCTTTGGAGCTATCACTATGCCAGCGGCATGCAAAGATGTATGTCTTGTAAGACCCTCTAGTTTTATAGATATCTCTACAAGCTCTTTTATTTGTGGGTCTTTTTTTGCAAGTTCTCTAAACTTTTTTACGTTATCTTCAATGTCCCCCCTATGTCCGTATCTTTCCATCAATTCTTCTATAGGTGTTATATACATTTCTTCGAGGCTTAACCACGTACCTTGCACGTTGCCTTGAGGGATAAGTTTTGCCAAAACATCTGCGTCTTTGTAGGCCATACCCATAGCTCTCGCAACATCTCTTAGGGTTTGCTTGGCCTTCATAGTGTTGTAAGTGATTATCTGGGCTACGGAATCTTTGCCGTATTTTTCTTTGACATATTCTATAACCTTGTCTCTATTGTCCATACAAAAGTCTACATCTATGTCCGGCATTGATATACGTTCTGGGTTTAGAAACCTTTCAAAGATGAGCCCGTGTTTCAAAGGGTCTACGTCAGTAATGTTTAATGCAAAAGCTACCAACGAGCCAGCAGCCGAGCCTCTTCCGGGGCCCACTGGTATGTTGTTTGATTTTGACCAGTTTATAAAGTCAGATACTATAAGAAAATAACTATCAAACCCCATATTTTTAATAACGTCAAGTTCGTAGTTTAGCCTATCCCAATATTCTTTTTCTGGTATTTCCTTGCTCGTTTGTGACTTTTGTATGCGGCTTTTAAGACCATTTATAGCTAACTCTCTTAAATAGTCCGATATATTTACATTTAAGGCTTCTTGTTTTAAAAACTCTGGAAACTTGTATGATTTATCTTCAAAAATGCTTAAAGAATCTGAAATCTTTTCTGAGATTTCTACAGTGTTAAGAAGGGCTTTTTCCCAACCGTCCCATTTTCCTTCAAACTTTTTATACATCTCCTCATAAGAGGCAAAGTGCATACCCTCATAGTGCCCAAAGGCATCTTCTCCAAGCTCTTGAAGGGTTTTCTTCATCTGTATTGCCATCAATACGTTGTGGGCTTTCAAGTCCTCTTCTAAAAGATAATGACAATCGTTGGTGGCGGCAAATTTGACGTTATACTTCTTCGCTATTTCTATAAGCGTCTTGTTGGCAGTTTCCTGAGCGGGTATATGGTTTGATTGAAGTTCAAGGTAAAGATCATCTCCAAATATATCTTTGAATTTTTTTACCCACGAATAAGCCATCTCTTCGTTGCCTTGGGCAGCGTAAAAAGTGGGTACGCCCTTAAGACAAGCGGTGAGTGCAATGAGTCCTTCGGAGTATTGTTCTAAAACCTCATAATCTATCCTTGGTTTGTAGTAAAAGCCTTCTACAAATGCTATAGAAGAGAGCTTCATAAGATTTTGAAGACCGGTGTCATTTTTTGCTAAAAGTATGATGTGATGGTTTATTCTGTCGGTTATGTTGTCTTCTGTGCCTTTGCCCTTGCGTTCAGTCCTTTTCCCAGTGGTAAAATAGGCTTCCATACCTATTATAGGTTTTATTCCGTTTGCCTTCATCTCTTTGTAAAAGCTCATAGTACCAAATAGATTTCCATGGTCTGTAATAGCCACCGCTTTATAACCGTATTCTTTCGCCTTTTTTGCCAAATCCTTTATTTTTATGGCTCCGTCCAAAAGTGAATATTGAGTGTGAAGATGAAGATGCACAAAATCCTTCATAGATTTGATTATATTTATAATTTGGCTATTTAGTGGGTCTTTTGAGGCTTTATTGTAAAGGTATTCTAAGCTTTTTTTTCATAAGTATATAGCGTTTTTAGTTTTTGAAATTTATAAAATCTTAACATTAGAGTATTATAATAATCTTATGGGATACATAGAAACTGATGTGCTTACAATTGGTGCTGGAGGAGGAGCCTATCCAGGGGCTTTTAGGTTGGCTAGAGCCGGGTTTGATGTAATAATGGTGGACAAGAAGGGGGTGATGAGCGGTAATTGTTTAGCGGAAGGGTGCGTACCATCAAAAGCTATAAGAGAGCAAATACACACTTATCTTAGGTTTAGGGCTTTTAGCGGTATAGAAAATCCTATAGATTATAAAAAGATAATAGCCAAAAAAGACGAGGTACAACATACGAGGTATAGGCTTCACGAAGAGGAGTTAAAAGCGTATAAAAACCTTAGGCTTTTAAAAGGTGTAGCCCGTTTTAAAGATGAACACACGATAATAGTAGAAAACGATAAGGGAGAAGATACTATAAAAGCAAAGCATATAATAATAGCGTCTGGGGCTGATGTGTTTGTGCCACCTATAAAAGGGAAAGAATACGCTATAACAAGTACAGATATATATAAGCTAAATCCAAATCTTAATTATATACCAAAGGATTTTGCCATAGTAGGTGGTGGGTACATAGGTTTAGAAACAGCCTTTTACTTTGCAAACATGGGTTCTAACGTTTATATATTTGAGAGACTTGATACTGTCTTAGCTGGTATAGACAAATACGCCACCGAAACCCTTTTAAGGTTTTTACCTAAAAATATAAAGATATTTACATCTGTAGAAGTAGAGGAGATAGCTCTAAAAGACAAGAAAAAGGCAATTTCTTACAAAGAAGGTGATACTGTCAAAGTTTTAGAAGTGGATGAGGTGCTTTTGGCAGTGGGAAGGCGACCTGTGATACCGGAGGGAGCCGATAAATTTTTACATATAAATAAAGCCATAGAGATAAACAACGCTTGCCAAACAAATATACCACATATATACGCTTCTGGTGATGTAAACGGTAAAGTGCCCCTTTTCCATGCAGCTATAAGACAGTCTATGATTTGTGCTTACAACATTATGGCCAACAATACACCCGTTGACTACGCTGATTTTGAAAATGTGCCTTTTACTGTTTTTACAATACCAGCCATGTCTTTTGTAGGTATTACCAAAGAAAAAGCTGAAAAGCTTGGCATTGATATAGTGGAGACGAGCTTTGACTTAAAAGAAGACTCAAGGGCTGAGATATATTCTGAAGAAGGGGAGTTAAAGCTATTTTTTGATGCTAAAAGCCTAAAACTTATAGGTGCCTACATAGTGGGTATAGATGCTGAACAGCTTGTATCTCATATTGGGCTAGCAATAAAGCTCGGGGCTAGCGCAAAAGACTTGGCAGAGTTTCAAGACCAGCATCCTATGACCCAAGAGTGTATATCAAAAGCTGCTAGAAAGCTATTTTGACTGTCTTACTTCATAGCGTATTTTAAAATTGTATATAGCTTTTAAGACATGATAGATACTCACTGTCATTTGGATTTGTTGGAAAAAGAGGACTTTGAAGAGGCTATAAACGATAAGTCTTTGGAATACCTAATTACCATAGGTTTTGATAAGAAGACCTGTGAAAATGCCGTAGAGATAGCTTCAAAATACGACAAAGTATATTGTGCTGTGGGTTTTCATCCAAACGATGTGGTAGATTTGACAGAAAAAGATATATTGTGGCTTGAAGAACTTGCCAAATCAAACAAAAAAGTAAAAGCTATAGGTGAGATAGGCTTAGATTACTATAGGTCTCATGATTTGAAAGACAAGCAAATTGAGTATTTTAATATACAGCTAGAGCTTGCTAAAAAACTTGGTCTTCCAGTGGTTATACATTCAAGAGACGCTGAAGAAGATACCGTAAAAGTGCTTGAAAAACATAAAAACGTAGGTGGGGTGCTTCATTGTTTTAGCGGTTCTGTGGATTTTATGAGAAAAGGCGTGGAGCTTGGTTTTTACATATCTTATTCTGGCAACATCACTTTTAAAAATGCCCAAAGCTTGAGAGAAGTAGTATCCAAAACCCCCACTTACAGGCTTTTGATAGAAACAGACAGCCCTTGGCTTGCACCAACGCCTCATAGAGGTAAGAAAAATAAACCCTCTTACATATGGTATACTGCCAAAGTGATGAGCGAGCTTATACCAAATTCAAGCGTTGAAGATATCGACAGGACTACATCTGCCAACGCCAAACTTTGTTTTAATTTAGGTTTTGATACGAACAAAGATACTATCACATATGTTATAAACAACAAGCTCTATATAAACCCCACCAACAAATGCAACCTTCATTGTAGATTTTGCGAAAGGGAAAGGGATAGAAACTTTATGGTAAAGGGTTATTGGGTTTGGGTAAAAAGAGACCCAAGCGCTGAAGACATCATAAAAGAGATAGAAAATCCAAACATATACGATGAGGTTGTGTTCTGTGGATATGGAGAGCCCACTCTTAGAATGGACGTCATCAAAAAAGTAGCCTCTTACGTAAAATCAAAATCAAACACAAAAGTTAGAGTAGACACCAACGGCCTTTATCTTGCTTTTGGTAAAAAAGAAGATTTGAAAGAACTGAAGGGTCTTGTGGACACTTTTTCTATAAGCCTAAACGCCTCTGATGAAAACACCTACAACGAAGTTTGTAGACCCCCTTACAAAAACGCATTTTACCTTTTGATAGAGTTTATAAAGACTGTTAAAGAGCTTGGTTTTGAAGTGATAACCACCGCCGTTACGTATCCCGGTGTTGACATAGATGCCACCGAAAAGCTTGCCAACGAGCTTGGCACAACCTTTAGAAAAAGAGAGTGGGAAGTCTTAGGGTAATATTATGTTTGAAATAGCTATGGGTCTTACACCAAAGTAGATGTTTTTTATATTAAACATAAACGAGTAAGCTATTATAAAAGATGGTTTTTTTGGCTTTTGAAAAACACCATAGCTTCCCAAACAGGTTTTTGTGGGCATACCCTCTTCATATAGTATAGAAAAGCTGTTTTCATAAGGAAGATAAGCAAACAATGTGTCCTCTTCCTCAAAGAAAAAAGAAGGTCTATCCACAAAAGATATGACGGTGTTTCCTTTTTTAATATTTTCTATTATATCCTTTTTGGTTTTTATTGGGCTTTTAGAAAAAGCGAAGTTTCTAAGCATACCAAAAGACCATTTGTAAGAGGGTATTAAAAGTCTGATGCCCACTTCTCTTACATAGATTTTTACATGATGATCAAGCCCTCCTATTACAGGGTTTTTCCAACCTTGCTCAAAATATTTTTTTACATAAAACTCAGGTGTCAAAGCCGGTGAGAAAAATCTGTATATTCTTTTTTTAAGAAAAATCTTTGGTATTATAGAACCTATATACCGCCAAAACATAGAGTACTTTGATTTTATAACAGCATCCCTTAGGTCTATTAGCTCTACCACCAAGTCTTTGGTTTTTTCCAAACGCCATATGTATTTTTTCTTAAAAGGATGTGCCACCACCTTTAATTCATCCACGCTTATGAGACTTCCTACTATGCCGTTTTCGTTGGTAATTTTTTCTTCTTTTCCCACAACGATATGTTCGTTTTCAAAACATTTATAATGGGTGTTTTCGTGGTCTGTGATAATTACGTAATCTATAGCCTCTTCTTTTCTACTCATCTCTATATCTTCTGGTTTTCCCAAAGAGTCGTAAGAAAACTGCGTATGTATATGGAAAACAAAAGACTTCACATAAAAGCTTGGCGGGTCTATGGGATTTGCTTTATATACATTTTTTAGGCTTTTAATAGGAAGGATAAAAAATAAAAGTTCTAATACACCAAATGCTAGTATAAAAGCGTATATACCTATTATTACAAAAAGAATCCACACCTTTAAAATTATACACTACAAAAGATTTTTTGCTAATTCTTTTCCAAGTTTTATCGGGTCTTTACCTTCTAATGTAAGCTCTCTGTAATCTTGGCCATCTTCTTTGGCTATAAAACCTCTTATTTTTATCCCCTCTTTTGTGAGGGTTGCGTGTGCCCCCATAGGTATTTGACAGCTTCCTTCCACGGTTTCCAAGAAAGAACGCTCTGCCAAAGCGCATATGTAAGTGGGTTCGTGATTTATCTTTTTTAAAATGTTTGAAACTTCTTTGTTGGAGGCTTTGTATTCAATGGCTATTATGCCTTGTCCTACCGCTGGTATGAAATCAAGATGCTCTGTTATAACCTGAGTCATACCAAGTCTTTTAAGACCAGCGCTTGCAAGGATTATAGCATCGTACAAACCTTCTTCTAACTTTCTTAGCCTTGTATCTACGTTGCCTCTTAAATCTTCTATGATAATGTCTTTTTTTCTTTGTAAAAGCTGGACTTTCCTTCTTATAGAAGACGTGCCTATTTTTTTATCTGGTGGTAAATCTTTTAGACTTTTGTGAGTTTTGCTTATAAAAGCATCTCTTGGGTCTTCTCTTTCTAAGAAAACATCTACTACAAGCCCTTCTGGTATAATAGCTGGTACATCTTTTAAAGAATGGACGGCAAAATCTATCTCTTTTTCTAAAAGGGCGTTTTCTATCTCTTTTACAAAAAGCCCCTTTCCACCGATGTTGGCAAGTGGGACATCTAGGATTTTATCCCCAGTGGTGGTGATAAGGACAAGCTCTACCTCTAAACCAAGACCTTCAAGCTTTGATTTTACAAACTCCGATTGCCAAAGGGCTAACTTGCTTTTTCTTGTGCCTAATCTAAGCTTCAACGATTATTTTTTCCTCCACCATCTTTTTGTTTAAAAGCTCAAAACTTCTAAAAGAAACAGCTTTTCCTTTCTGGACAGAAACTATTATGTAAGATAAGTATTCAAAGGCTCTTTCTTCATCGGTTTTTGAAGCCATGTCTGGATGGTCTGGATGCGAATGATATATCCCTACTATTTGAAGACCTTTTTTATCTGCGTAGTCTTCTGCTTTCATATAATCTTTTGGGTCTATTTCATATCTATCGTTTTTTCTTTCTTTGTTGGCGTTTTTTACTTCTAAAAGCTCGTAAACCACCCTTATACCATTTTCTTCTTTTCCTATCATGATACCGCAGGTCTCATAAGGATAGTCTCTTTCAGCTTGAGATTTAAGCTTTTCTAAAAGCTCTTTTTTTATCTTAAGCATGTTTTTCTTGAGGCTTTTTGTGCAATATAAACCAAAGAACGACAGAGCCAATCATCATACCTATACAAACTATTTGATTCCAGGTAAGTCCAATACCAGGGATAGGTGGTGTTACGCCTCTGTAAAACTCCTCTATAAATCTAAAAAGCCCAGCGAAGAAAAGATAAAATACAAAAACCTCACCGTCAAACTTTTTCTTATAGAAAAGAATTATAGCTCCTACAAATATAAAAAGGTTAAAGATAAGGTCCATAAGCTCTGTAGGATAAAGGGGCACATGAGGAGGTGCTATAGCCCCTTCTGGAAAAACCATGTAAAAGTATGGAAACTTTGACATAAAATGAATACCCACGTTCAAATTGCTAACTCCAGATACTTCTTTACCATAACAACAGCCTGCCGATGTACAACCAACCCTACCTATGGCTTGGCCTATGGGAAGCGCTATGGCTGCTATATCTCCTATTTTGAAAGGGTCTAAGTTGTAATACTTTATCATAGCTAATATTGTAATGATACCACCTATTAGCCCTCCAAACCAATCAAGCCCTCCTTGCCATATCTCAAATGGGCTAAAAAAGCTTGTCATCTGGTTGTGATGCTCTATAACATAAGCGAGTCTTGCCCCTAGAATCGCCCCTATAATACCAAACAAGAAGATATTTTCTATCTTGTGAGATTCTATACCTTCTTTTTTTGCAAAGAATATAGATAAAAGATATCCTGCTATCATGGCAATAGATGCCATTACACCGTATGTGTAAACCTTAAATCCAAACAAATCAAACAATATAGGATGCATATAAATATTATAACCTCAACAAATGATTTTTGTATGAATTGCTAAACTATGTGTATGTATCTTTGATGTTGTTCTCTTCCCACCAAGGATTAAATCTATAAAACACCTCTTCTACATCCATACCAATATTGTACGATATTATCGTATAAATATCGTATAAAAGCCACCTAATGGCATTTATCACACTTTTTAGCCTTTGGTCTTCGGTTTTTGATAAGATAAAAAATACCCAAACCTAAAAGGAATATTACGAAAAGCCAGTCAAAAAACATGTAGCACCATGCTTAGCCTATATATTGCAAAGGCCACTGCCCATCCCAAAACAAAGCTGTAAAGTAGGAAAATCACTGCAAATCTTGTGCCAAACTCTGATTTTAAAATAGATACGGTGGCGATACAAGAGGTGTACAAAAGCACAAACACCATAAAAGATAGCGCTCCGTACGGGCTTAGGCTTTTTCTAATCTCTTTTGTGATGCCTGATGAGCTTGATTCTTGGGTGAATACGTTTGAAAAACCAGGTGATACAAAAGAAAGTGCTGTATTTTTAATGGCTTCTTCTAAAGATATAATCTGCTCTTTGAAAGATTTTTTTATATCAAAATTGGTGTAATCTTCTTTTTCTTTTGCAGAAGCTGAGTATATGGTACCCATAGAGCTTATTATGATTTCTCTGGCCAAAAAAGCTGGTACCAAAGAAGTTGTAGCCCTCCAATCCTCTATACCTATTGGTTTAAATATGTATACCAAAGCACTTCCTATCTTGCCAGCTACCGTATCTTTTATGTTGGTGTTTGGCGGTATATTTAGAAAAGCCCATACTACTACGGTAGAAGCGAATATAAAGGTGCCAGCTCTTTTTAGAAAACCTTTAAGTTCCACATAGGCTATGTTTAAGACTATCTTTAAAGGCGGTTTTCTATAGGGTGGTAGCTCTAATATCATGGGTAATTCTTCGGCTTTTGGCAAGAGCTTATTCATAACTACGGCAGTTATTACACTAAAAAATATCCCAAGAAGGTATAAAAATAGTATTATAGGAGCAGGGTTTTTAAAAAATATTGCACCAAAAAAAGCAAACACTACAAACCTAGCTGGACAGCTTGTGAAAGGTATCATAGCAGCCACTATAAGCTTTGAGCGTCTATCCTCTAATATTTTAAGCGCCATAATAGCTGGCACGTTGCAACCAAAACCAAGCATAAAAGGAAGTATGCCTCTGCCGTCTATGCCAAATTTAGATACAAACCTATCAAATATTATGGGTACCCTTGGAAGATAACCAGACATTTCTAACGTAGAAAGCCCTAAAAAAAGCGCTCCCACCAAAGGGGCAAAGCTTACTACAAAGCCAACGCCGTCTAACACTGCCCCAGCTATAAAACTTTTTACTATGGATGGGGCTTTTGGCAAAAGTTTATAAACCAAAGGATGTAAAAAAGCGCTTTCAAAATTACCAATCCAATTTGATATAGGATAGCTTACATCAAAAGATAACTTAAACATTAGGTACATCACACCTACAAATATCAAAAGCCCAAAAACAGGATGTAAAGCAAATTTATCTAGCACCTCTGTTAACTCTATGTCATTTTTAAAGTTTCTTTTTACTACGTTAGAGCTTATAAAGTGGGCAACTCCGTATATATCTTTTTTTAGTATATCGTATACGTTTTCTTTCAAATCGTTTTCTAATTTTGATATTATTTCGTTGCAACAATCACATGGAAATATCCTTTCTAAAGCCTTTATTGCAAAAAATCTTTGGGGTATTTTTTTATCAACAGGTACTGCGCAAGAAGATAGTATATCTTGAATGGCTTTTTCGGTCGTTTCAGAGTACCTTAAAGGTTTAGGTATTATGTTTTTCTCGTAGGCTTTTATGATACTTTCTAAAAGCTTTTCTTTTAAATCCTCTTTTGTACCTATTGAGCTTATTACATCTACGCCTATTAAATCTGACATTTTTTTAGTGTCTATATCTATGCCTAGCTTTAAAGCTTCATCCCACATGTTTAATACGATTACCATTGGAAGCCTTAGTTCTATAAGTTCTGCCGTAAGTATTAAAGAGCGCTCTAAGTTTGTGGCTTCTATGATGTTTATTATTACGTCTGGTGGATGATTTGCAAGAAAATTCGTAGTAACAGCTACATCTTCTGATGTATAGTCTAAAGAATAAGTGCCTGGTAAATCTATAATATGAAATTCGTAGTCTTTGTAAACCAAAGAAGCTTCTGTTTTTCTTACGGTGACTCCTGGCCAATTTCCCACTTTTAGAGAGGTTTTTGCTATGTTGTTTATAATGGTAGATTTTCCTACATTTGGATTGCCGACAAAGGCCACCTCTACATTTTTCATTCTACTTCAACCTTGTCTGCAAGGCAGTTGCATATAGATATTCTTGAATTATAAATTTTTAAAAGCGTATTTCTATCGTCTTTTCTTAATACCTTTACGCTGGCCCCTGGTATTATGCCCATGCTTATTAATTTTCTTTTCCACCCCGGATTTTCATTCCTACCGTTTATGATGTAGCCCTTTATATTTACTTCTTTGTCTATTGGTACTTCTATTAGTTTCATAGATTTTAATATGAAATCTCAATTTTATTTATTCAATGATTAGTATCATACCACTTAAAGACCAAAACCTTACCTTATTGATAAGGAGGTTTATATATGAACATATCAAATGCTATGTTGAATCTAAGTGCTTTGCAAAACAATGTTCAGTCTCAACCAAAAGCCCAGCCCACTGGGATGGTAGACGGTATATTGCCCTTTGGTCTTTTTATGGGAGAACCAGTGTCACCTGCCGAAAAATCAAAACAAGAAAACCCACAAGCCACCACCGGTATAAACTCCTTTGAATCAGCCCTTTATAACTTTATGAACAACATGATAACCCAAAGCGTGCAAAATACCCAAAACAATAGTTTGAACAACTTTTAATCGCTTTATTTTTTGTTGGCTTTTATTGATATAATAAAAATATGGAAAGCTATTTGGATTATCTTGGAAAGAGGGGCGTAAAGTATAGGGAGTTTATAAGCTTTTCTACGAAAATAAGCGGTCTTCTTGGTCTAAATCCTAATGAAATAGACGATATTTTAAAAGCTCTAAAACAAAAGCCTAGGATACCGGTCTTGTGGTTTCATGGGCTTGAATGCACTTGCTGTTCTGAATCTCTTATGAGAAGCTCATCTCCAGTGTTTAGCGATATAGCTTCTTTGATATCTTTAGAGTACGACGATTTAATATCGGCTTCTTGTGGTGAAAATCTCTTAAATTATAAAAATAAGATAATAAAAGAGCACAAAGACAACTATATATTGGCGGTAGAAGGAAGTATTACGGAATTTGAAGAGGGGGCTTGTTGTATGGTGGGAGGAAAAACGTTTAACGAGGAGCTTTTAGAAGCTGCCGAATACGCTAAGTTCATAGTAGCGTGGGGTTCTTGTGCGTCCTTTGGGTGTGTGCAAGCGGCATATCCAAACCCTACTAAATCAAGCTCTGTAGATAAGATTATAAAAGATAAACCTATTGTTAAAATCCCCGGTTGTCCACCCATTCCAGAGGTAATGGCAGCTCTTATAGTATATGTGCTTTTAAAAGAAGAACTGCCACCTTTAGACAGCAAACTAAGACCAAAGATGTTTTACGGTATGACAATACACGATGCTTGCTATAGAAAAAGCTTTTACAATGTAGGTAAGTTTGCAGAGCGCTTTGATGACGAAGGAGCAAAGCTTGGATATTGTCTTTACAAACTTGGTTGCAAAGGTCCAAGCACTTACAACGCCTGCAGCTCTTTAGGTTGGTACAACGGATTATCTTTTCCAATAAAATCTGGGCATGGTTGCATAGGTTGCTCTCAAGAGGGCTTTTGGGATAAAGCTATGTATAAAGAAGAGGCTCCAATAACATCAACCTCCCAAAATTTTGATATCTTTGATTTCTGATGATACTATCTTTGGACGTAGGGGCTACACACGTAAAATCTGGGATTGTAAAAGACGCCCACGTAGAAAATAGGCTTGATTACGAGACTCCAAAAGATTTTGAAGAGTTTTTAAAGCTTTTAGAAAAAATAATATCTAATTACGATGATATAAAAATACTTTCTATGGCTATAGCAGGTCAAGTGGATATGAAAGCTGGTATTTTAAAGCATGCTCCAAACTTAGGCTGGAAAGACATAGATGTTAAGAGTATTGTTAAAGATAGGCTAAAAAAGGATTTAATACTTATAAACGACGTAAGGGCAATAACTTACGGAGAATATGCCTACGGAGGGCTTAAAGGTGTAGAAAACGGTATATGCATATTTGTGGGTACCGGCATAGGAGGAGGTGTAATAATAGATAATGAGCTTAGGCTTGGGTGTCATTCTAACTTAGGGGAAATAGGGCATATGAAGTTAAAACCAAATGGGCTTAAATGCACCTGCGGCAAAAGAGGATGCTTTGAAGCTTACGCTGGGGGGCTATCTTTAGAAAAGTATTTAAAAAGGTTAGGTTATGATAAAAGCCTAAAAGATTTGACAAACGAAAGAGAATCCAACGTTGCTAAAAAGGTGTTTGATAGGTTTACGCTTTATATGTCTTACGGACTTGCTAGCTTGATAAACGTTTTTAACCCATGTAAGATAGTCCTTGGAGGTGGCGTAATGATGGGTTTTAGCTTTTTGTTTGAAGAGATAAAGAACAAAGCTCTTGAGCTTGCCATAAACCCAAGTGTTTCAAATATAAAAATAGAACTTACAACCCTTGGCAACGATGCTGGTATACTTGGAGCTTACGCCTTTGCTTTGAAAATCTCATGAGAGTGTTGTTTTTAGTCCTTCATAAAAGTTACGGAGACCTTCTTTACAACGCTTTGCTTTTTAAAGCTATAAAGCTTTATAACAAAAGTGCCGTAGTGGAGGTTTTTACTACAAAACAAGGTTTAGAGCTTTTCCAAAAAAACCCTTACATAGATTTTATGGATGATAAAGTTTCCTCTTTCAAAAAAGAATACGATTTTTTAATAGATACGTCTTTTAAAGGTGTATCCTATTTTTATAGTTTTATCCTAAAAGCCCAAAACAAAGTAGCTTTATACAAAAAAGACAAGGAAAGGTTTTTATCTTTTATATACAATAGCATTGCACCTTTTCATTCAAAATCCGATGAAATTAAAAACACTCTTCAGATACTAACACCTGTTTTAGGAAAAGAGATTTATATAGAACCCTATTTTTGGATTTTCAAGGAAAACCCTTTAAAAGGTAAAAACTATGTAGTAATATCACCAACGGCACCTGTACTCACAAAAGTCCCAGATATAGAAATTTTTAACTTGGTTGCAAGCTTTGTACATTCAAAGGGTTATGAAGTGGTTTTTACATATCCAAAAAAAGAAGAGTTTTACATAAAAAGAAAACTTGATTTTGCTACATATATATCAACGGACATCCACACTTTTGCAAGCATTGTAAAAGACGCCAAAGCCCTTATATCCTGTGAAACATTTAGTTATCATCTTGCTACATTTTTAAACGTCCCTTCTTTGGTGCTTTTAGGAGCTTACCCTATGTGGAAGATATCTTCTTTGCAAGATTTTGTAAGCCTAAACTTAGATTGTCAATACTGCGGCTCTAAAGTCTGTAAAAGGAAAGATAGAGCTTGTCTAAACATAAACCCTCAAGATGTTATACTAAAAACCCAAAAACTTTTATGAAAATAAATATCGTAGAACTTATAGGTTTCGTAGCGGGCATTCTGACAACATCTGGTTACATCCCTCAAATTTATACCGTAATAAAACACAAAAACGCCAGAGGTTTGTCAGGGCTTTTTCTCTTAATAATGGGTATTGGTATAAGCTTATGGCTTTTGTATGGAATAGCTAAAGATTCTTTGGCTCTAATATTTGCAAATGCTTTTAGCCTTTTTTGTATATTGGTTTTAGGCTTTTACAAAATAAGAGATTTTTATCATTGAAAATTACTAAAAAATCATTGACAAGCTTTTATGATATACTATTTTTAATGGTATATTTGATTTTTTGGAGGTTTATATGAGTTATAATACAGCTATTGAGAACGATTCCAACGTGAGCTTAAGAGCTTGTCAGTCTTATACTTATAAGCTTGATAGCGTTGTTTACCCTGAGATTTTAAATCTTTATACAAAAGCCAAAAACAACTATTGGATACCGGAAGAGTACGACCTTGCCAACGATAAACATGAGTTTTATGAAAAGCTAAACGATATAGAGCGTCATTACATGCTTTACACCGTTGGATTTTTCTCCTCGGCGGAAGGTTGGGTGGGCCAAAACATATTGGAAATTTCAAAAAGGTTGAGAAACACAGAAACTCGTATGTTTTTAGGTTATCAGTTGATGGAGGAGATGAAGCATATAGATACGTTTAGGTATATAATGGATGGACTTGACCTAAAGCCAGGTGAAGTTTATGCGATGCACGAAAATGTTAAAGAGATAAAAAGAAAAGCAGATTTTGAAGTGAAGCGCGCCATGAGTCTTTGCGAAGAACCCACCGAAGAAAATCTAATAGAGGATATATTTGTTTATTACGCAATATTAGAGGGGTTGTTTTTCTTCAGTGGTTTTGTGACACCTTTAGCATTTGGAAGAAGAGGGGTGCTAAAGAATGTTGCTGCTTTGGTAAGATGGATTTTAAAAGATGAAACCAGACATTTGGCTTTTGGTATGTACCTTTTAAATGAGCTTTTAAAAGATAAAAATAGAAACGATTATAAGGACAAGTTTAGGGTTCTTATGGAAGAGGCAGTAGATATAGAAACCGAATATGCAAGAGTAGCTATGCCAGAGAAGATAATAGGTTTGTCTTTTGAAACATATACTGCTTATGTAAAGTATCTTGCAGATAGAAGAATGAGGTCGTTGGGTTACGAGGCTATCTACGGACAAAAGAATCCAATGAAATGGCTTACTACTCAAACGGATTTACCAGACCTTACAAACTTCTTTGAGGCAAAAGTGGACTATTAGATGATAAGAAACCTTCTTACAAACATTTATGTTACATCTAGATTGCTTGTAAGTTTAGGGGCTATTGCAGCTGCTTTTTTTGTGCCTTCCTTTCATGTAAGGGCTATTATAATCACGCTCACGTTTATATATTTTAGCTTAGCCCTTTTATCTTACAACAAGCTAAAGCTCGGTCACTATATAAATAAATATCTTGATATTTTTTACTTTGCAGGATATTTTTACTTTGCAAGCATATATACTTATCCGTTGTCCCTTGTTAGTATAGCTCTTTTCTCACCGAGACAATCAAAGGTATCTTCTTTGTTGACGGTAGAAGCCTTAGCTTTTGATGTTTACAAAGCCCATCAAAATATACCGTTTATGTTTTTCTTGGGAAGTTTACAGGTCGGAACGCTTGTAGCTTCTATGTGCCCTGATATAGTAGCGGCTTTAAAAAAAGAGCATCACAAAATTGCAAACTTAAGAACAGCTTACAAAGATATGCTTAAGCACATTAGCAATTGGGAAAAATATCAGATACAGTATCAAGAATCGAAGTTTGTCTTAGAAAAAGCCTTAGAATCCAAAAGTTTAGAGCAATTTCTTGAGGCTGTAAAAAATAGATTTGATTTGATAGATATATCTATAGAAAAAATTGACAACGTATTAAATTATGAAGTCAAAAGAGACAACAAGGGCGGTTTTCTACACATAAGCTTGCCAAAAGAAGGCTTTAGTCTCATTTTTAGTGTTGAATTTTCAAATCCCATGGACCTTTACAACGATAACCTGATATTGACCCTTGAATATACGGCTGGAATATGTAGTTTATACTATATGGATAAGGCTTCTCAAAAGACGGTGCTATGGGCAAACCACGAAGTAGCTTAGAACGTTGTTATGATAAAAAGGCGTAAAACAAGAGAAATTACGTTGGGAACCCTAAAAATAGGGGGAGAAAATCCTATAGTAGTTCAATCTATGACATCCACAAAAACTCATGACCTAGATTCTACATTAGCTCAAATAGATAGACTTATAAAAGCTGGTTGTGAAGCTATAAGGGTAGCAGTACCATCAAAAGAAGATGCAGAGGCTTTAAAAGAGATAGTGAGATACTCATCTGTTCCCATAATAGCAGATATACATTTTGTACCTTACATGGCTTTTTTGGCTATGGATGCTGGGGCTCACGGTATAAGGATTAATCCTGGCAATATAAACAAAAAAGAGATAGTGAGAGACATCGTTTTAGAAGCAAAGAGAAAAAATATATGTGTAAGGCTCGGGGTAAACTCAGGTTCTTTGGAAAAACATCTTCTTGAAAAGTATGGATATCCCAGCGCTGAAGCTTTAGCAGAGAGCGCTCTAAACTGGTCTTCGTTTTTTGAGTCTTTGGGTTTTTACAATTTTAAAGTATCTATAAAAGGTTCTGATGTTTTGCAAAATACACTTGCCAACGAAATATTTGCAGAAAAAACCGATATACCTCTTCATATAGGTATTACAGAGGCTGGTATGGGAACCCAGGGTATGGTAAAATCTTCTGTGGGGCTTGGAATACTTTTTTATAAAGGCATAGGAGATACCATAAGAGTTTCTTTAACCGATGAGCCTGAAAAGGAAGTGGAAGTAGCCTATGAAATCTTAAAAAGCCTGGGTCTTAAAAAGAGAGGCATAGACATCGTTTCTTGCCCTACATGTGGGAGGATAGAGGTAAATTTACCGGATGTGGTTAGAAAAGTGCAAGAAGCTCTAAAGGATAAAGATTTATCCATAAAGGTGGCTATAATGGGTTGCGCTGTAAACGCTATAGGGGAGGCTTCTCATGCGGATGTAGGTCTTGCTTGTATGAAAGGCGGAGCTCTTTTGTTTAAAGATGGTAAAATCCTAAAAAAGGTAAGCGAGGAGAACATGGTATCAGAGCTTTTAGAAACTATAGAAAAGTATTATCAGGAGGTATAAAGATGACAGAAAATTTGCAGGATAAAATCTTGGAGGACGCAAAAGAGAAGGGAATCGATGTGGTTATATATCTCACAAGAGGCAATAGGATAACTGGCAAAGTGCTAGACCAAGACAAGTATACGGTGCTTGTTAAATCAGATACCGGTACAAGTTTAATATATAAGCACGCTATAAGCACGGTAGTTATAGAAGAGGCATCTCAAAGTTGATAAAGGCTATATCTGTAGGGTTGCAGCATAGAAACCAAACAAGAGAGCAGGTTTTAGAGTCTTTAGAGGAATTGGAGGGATTGATAGATGCAATAGGTGGTAAAAGCATCGGATACCTTGTAAAACGCAAGGATTTTCCAGATGCTTCAACCCTTGTAGGCGTCTCTTACCTAAACCTTATAAAGGAGCTTGTAGAGGGCACTGGTTCAAACGCTGTGGTATTTGATGAGTTTTTAACCCCTTCTCAGGTAAGAAATATAGAAGCTATCTTGGGAGTTGATGTCTTAGATAGGGCAAACGTAGTCTTTGAGATTTTCATGAAAAGAGCAAAAACCCAACAGGCCAAACTACAAATAGAGCTTGCAAAATTAACCTATGAACTTCCAAGGCTTTACGGTGTTGGGGCAAAGCTTTCAAGGCAAAGCGGTAAAATGGGTACCAGAGGTCCCGGTGAGCAGCTTGTAGAAATAAAAAGAAGGGCTATTCAAAAGCGCATTCACAAAATAAGGGAAGAGATAGAGCAAATAAAAAAGCACCACAAAGAACAAAGAAAAAATAGATTTAAAACGAACAATCTAAAAGTAGCGTTGGTAGGTTATACAAATGCGGGAAAATCCTCTTTAATGAAAGCTCTCACCAAAAAAGATGTTTTTATAAGCGATATGCTTTTTGCCACTCTTGACACAAAAGTGGGTACAGGGTTTGTGGATGGAGAGAAGATATTTATTACAGACACTGTAGGTTTTATAGATAGGCTTCCGCCAGAGCTTGTGGAATCTTTCAAAACTACGCTAGAAGAGGTGGTGCTTGCAGACCTTCTTCTTTTTGTGGTTGACATATCTGACAACAGATGGCTACACAAGATAAACACCGTAGAAAAGATATTGCAAGATATAGGTGCTCATGAAAAGCCCGTACTTTATGTGTTTAACAAAATTGATAAAATAGTAAGTAGCAAAGAACAGATTGCTCTTTTTGAAAAAAGCTTTTTCTTTGAAAAGCCTTACATTTTTGTGTCTAGCGAGAGAGATTGGAATGTTGACGCTTTGTTAGAGCGTATGAAATCATACTACAAATCTCATATTAACTTAACTTATATATATGCATAATTTAGAGTTTCAACAAAGGACTATAGAAAGTATATTTTTAGAAGTGTTGGATGATTTGTCCAAAAAAGAAGTGCTTCTTATGATACTTTGCTATATTCAGCTTGTAAGAAGAGAAAATAGCTTTGAGGTACCTCTTTCTGATTTGGTAAGATGCTCTGAAAAGCCCCATAAACATATAAAGGGAGACTGGCGAGATGTTATGATGGAACTTGACATATTTTATATCACAGAGGATGATAGGCTTTACGAGGGAAAAGATATATTCAAATTACAAGATATTTCTCAAGCTTTTGTTAGTATAGCAAACGTATATAAACCAGATTTTAACAACATATCAAACCTAATAGCAAAATATTGGAATATAGTAAGCAGGCTTTCTTCTTTTGCGGATGATACCCTATCTGAGAAAAAGGTTTCTACTGTGGTACTTCTTTTCAACGAACAACTTTACAAAGAATGTATACTCTACTCCAACATGCTACGAGAAAGAAGTTTTTCTTCCAAAGAAAAGACGTTTTTTGATGGTATCATAGATGCTTGCTTTTCTATGGAATTTTACCAAAAAGACCTTTTAGACAGAGCAAAAGATTACGCAAAAAGCACTTCTGAAAAACTAAGCGTTGTGGAAAATTTCTACGGTCTAAACTTAAAAGATTTCATAAAAAAGTTGGATTTATTTTTTAAAAAGCCTCAAAAACAAAAATTGAAAGAGATACCAAAGATACACACCATAAAGCATTACAAAAAACCAAATATCTTTTCAAGATTCTTCTTAAAGCTAAAAACTTTTTTCGGGTTATAATAACTAAATGATTTACAAAGAATTTTTAGGAATGAAACTTTCAGAGATAGGGATTGGCACATACTTGGGGGAACTCGATGAAATAACCGATAAAGCCTATGAAGAGGCAATAAAATTTGGTTATGAAAATGGTATAAATGTAGTAGATACCGCTCTAAACTATCGTTATATGAAAAGCGAAAGAGTCATAGATAGGGTTTTAAAAGATATAAAAAGGGAAGAACTTATAGTATCTACAAAAGGTGGATATGTGCCATACGATATAGAAAGTGGCATTGACCCAAAGGATTACTTTTACGACATATTTGTATATCCTGGTATCATAGACGAGAAAAAGCTCACCCAAAACTGGCACTACATGGATAAAAAGTTTATAGATTGGTGTTTTAATAAAAGCCTACAAAATCTAAATACATCTTATATAGATGTATATTTTCTACACAACGTAGAGGAGCAACTCCTTTACAAAGATAGAAAGGAGTTTTATGAAACCCTTCGCTCTTGTTTTGAGCTTTTAGAAGAAAAAGTAGCAAAAAAAGAACTAAGATACTACTGAGTGGCTACTTGGAGTGGATTTAGGATATCTAGAGCTTCAAAACAACACCTAGATTTGCAAGAGATAGTTGATATAGCTAATTCTATTTCAAAGGACCATCATTTTAAATTTATACAACTTCCTTACAACATAGGTATGTCTGAGGCTTTTACTGTAAAAAACCAAGTGATATCAAACGAATACAAAACTATTTTAGAAGCTGCCAAAGAGCTGAATATTTACGTCTACACAAGCGCTTCTATATACCAAGGGCAAGTGATAGGTAGAATACCAAAAGAGCTAAAAGAATACTTCGGTCTTGATAAGGATATACATGTAGCTTTGCAGTTTGTAAGAAGTGCGCCGGGAGTGGGTACTATGCTTGTGGGCACCAAAAACAAAGAGCATCTGAAGGAGAACCTTGAGATTGAAGATGTACCACCTATGGATTTTGAAAAGTATATAAACCTATTTAGTATGTATAGAAAGAATGCCTGAGCTTAGGTATACTTTGCCTAGTTTTAGCTTTGAGGTTTTTAAAAAAGAACTTGAAGCAAGGCTTTTATCTAAAAAAGATATTGCATTTTCTCTAAAACAGCTTTACGAACTCATAAACTCTGGCACAAATTTATACACAGCCATTGATATAGTGTCTGATTTACAGGATAAACCTATCTTAAAAGCTTTATACGCCGATATAAAAAAAGATATAGAGATGGGAAAGCCCCTTCATGTAGCTTTTTCCAAAAAACCGCTTCCCAACATACTTTCAAATATGCTTTACGCTGCCGAGACTTCAGAAAACCTTGAAAATGTTTTTAAAACTGTGGGTGATTTTTTGGAGAGCATGGACAGCTACAAATCAAAGATTTTATCAAAAGCTGTTTATCCAAGCGTTGTGACGCTCTTTAGTATACTGGCGGTGTTTATATCTGTAAACTACGTCTTGCCAAGAATAGAAGAAGTTCTTAAAAGTTTTAACGCCAAACTGCCCACTATTACCGTTTTTCTTATTTACTTTGCAAAGTTTATTACGATTTTGCTGTATATAAGCCCAATACTTTTCATATTTTTTGTTTTTAAAGAAAAAATATTTTCAAAAGAGAAGATAGATGAGTTTTATCTTAAAATCCCAATACTTGGAAGTCTCATATTATACTTTGAGCTTTCAAAGTTTTTATACGCTATGAGTCTCATGCTTGGTTCTAGCTCATCTATAGGCATTTCTATAAGGGTTTCTTTGCAAACCGTTGAAAATACTTTTGTAAAACAAAAACTCTCTTCTATAGAGCAAGATATTTACAACGGTGTTAGTGTCTCTAGTGCTCTTTCAAAGACCGGGCTTTTTAAAAAAAGCGTTTTATCTGTAATAAAAAATGGTGAATACATAGGAGATTTGAAGCAAGCTTTAAGTACCTCTTACAAAATTTACGAACAACTTTTGGATAAGACTATAAACCTTTTTGTGTCTAGTTTAGAGCCCTTGGCTACTTTGATAGTGGGTGTTTTGGTGAGCGTGGTAGTGCTTTCTATAATGCTTCCTATTGTAGACATTGCATCTTCCGTACACTAGCCTTCCAAGTGTTTTAAAGCGTCTTTGAAATAATCTGGCATATCTATCTCAAAATCCATTGGTTTTTGGCTTTTAGGATGAAGAAAGCTAAGCTTGTAAGCCACTAGCAAAAACCTTTCACCTACTATATTTTCAAGGGTTTTATCAAAATAAGAATGCTTATAGCCATAAAGGGTATCCCCTATTATAGGATGTCCTATGTAAGACATGTGGACTCTTATTTGATGAGTCCTTCCGGTATATATTTTTATATCTAAAAGACTTGCGTTTTTTAAAGGTTTTTCTAAATAATATTTTGTAATGCTTTCTTTTCCCTCTGGTGCTACTTCAAACTTTAACCGGTTGGTGGGATGTCTTCTTATTAGGGTTTCTATGGTTTGCTCTTTAAACCTTGGTATACCGTATACTATAGCCTTATACCTTTTATCTATCTCCCTATTTTTAAACATAGATGACAATGTTTGGTGGCTAGTATCGTTTTTTGCTATAACCATAATCCCGTGAGTATATCTATCTAATCTATGTACTATCCCCGGTCTTTCTATACCACCTATTACAGATAAGTTTCCAAATTTAGAAAGAAGAGCGTTTACTAGGGTGTTTTCATCGTGCCCTGGGCCTGTGTGAGAAGGCATGCCAGAGGGTTTTACCACCACTGCCAAATCTTTGTCTTCGTAAAGTATTTCTATAGGTATATCTTGAGCTTTTACATCAAGCTTTTTTGGTGCTGGTATTTCAAATTCTACTACATCATTTTCAAAGACTTTTTTTGAGCTTTTGAAAACCCTTTCACCGTTTATTAAAACGCCGTTTTCTTTAATTATCTTTTTTATATACTCTCTTGATATATCTTCATACATTTTTGAGATTAAAGTATCTATGCGTTCGTTTGCTATATCAGGGGTTATCTTTATCTTTGGCATCCTTTTTTATTTTAATCTCTATATCTTTTGGTGTTTCTTGAAGTTTTAGGGCTTTTATAAAACCAACTATAGTGCTTTCTAAAGCTCTTGATGGAAAATCTTTAAGGGTTATGGTTTTACCGTTTATCTTTAGCTCTATCATGATATTTCTTCTTTTTTGGCAGCTATGCTAAGAAGCTGAAGCTGTTCTTTTAAAACGTTTAGGGATTGTATTGTCATAAAAAATCCGTGTTCTACGTTTAATATAGCTTTTGCAAAGTTTGGGCTTTCATCTTCTAAAAGTCTTAATTCTCTAAAAAGCCTATAAAACTCATCTATCTCTGTACCGCATTCCAAGAGCTTTTTTAAAACCTCTTTTGACAGTTCAACGGCTTCTGGTTTGGTATTCATGCTTTTGTTTGGTTTGCCACAGATTCTATGGCTTTTTTGAGGGTCTCTTCATCTGCTAAATATCTTTTGTTTTTAATGTTTAAATGCTCGTCTAACACGTAGACCAAAGGTATGCCGGTGGGTATGTTTAATTTTACTATCTCTTGTTCAGATAGGTTTTCCAAATACTTTACTATTGCTCTAAGGGAGTTTCCATGGGCGGCTACAAGCACACATCCTCTTTGGAAAAGGGTAGGCGCTATAAAATCTTGAAAATATGGAAGCGTTCTTATAAGCGTATCTTTCAAAGACTCTGAGGATGGTAAATCTTGGCATCGTATGTGTTTATACCTTGGGTCGTTGCAAGGATGGTTTGGGTCGTCTTTGGAAAGGGGCGGTGGTGGGACATCGTAGCTCCTTCTCCATATGTTTACTTGTTCTTCTCCGTGGATTTTTACCATTTCTTTTTTGTTTAGACCCTGAAGCGCTCCGTAGTGCCTTTCGTTTAGTCTCCAGCTTTTAAAAACATCTATATAGTGAAGATTCATTGTATCAAGGGCTATGTTTAATGTGTTTATGGCTCTTCTAAGATAGGAGGTAAATGCGGCTTTTGGCAATATACCTGCTTCAAACATAGCCTCACCAGCTTTCTTAGCTTCTTCTTTGCCTTGCTCACTCAAATCCACATCTATCCAGCCGGTAAATTTGTTCTCCAGATTCCAAAGGCTCTGTCCATGTCTTAAAAGTATAAGTGTATACATGATAATATTATAATATGTATTTTTAAAGGTTTA
>NZ_BAAHXP010000008.1:0-79243 GCF_054656715.1 Hydrogenobaculum acidophilum | reverse complement strand
AGGGCTTTTATCATGCAAAAAGCTTAGAAACTATATAAATTAGTAAAAAACCTTTCGAAGGAGGCAATATGTTTAAACACGTATTTGTATGCGTAAACCAAAGACCACCAGGTCATCCTATGGGCTCTTGTGCAGAGAAAGGAAGCAGAGATGTTTACACAGCCTTTGCAGATGCTCTTCAACAAGACCCTCAACTTATGATGACAGTAGCTATAACCCCTACAGGTTGTCTTGGCCCTTGTGGTATGGGACCGACGGTAGTGGTTTACCCAGAAGGTATATGGTATGGCAACGTAAGAAAAGAGGATGTAAAAGAAATCATTGAAAGCCATCTAAAAGAAGATAAGCCAGTAGAAAGGCTTGTTATATCCAAAGGGAAACCCCCGGGTATGCTTTAATGAGAGCTCTTATCCTAAGGCATGTTCAGATAGAGCATGCCGGAGTTTTTAACGATATACTATCATCAAAAGGTATAGACATAACATATGTAGACCAAGCCGAACGCTTACCTCAAGAAGAGTTTGACATGCTCTTTGTCCTTGGTGGGTATATGGGTGTTTACGAGGAACCTCAATATCCTTTTCTTAGTAGAGAGTTTAGAATAATAGAGCACTTCTTAAAAGCTCAAAAACCCATTGTAGGTATATGTCTTGGGGCCCAGATGCTTGCACATGTTTTAGGCGAAAAGGTCTATAAAGGGCAAAACGGTAAAGAGATAGGATGGTATCAACTAAAAAAAGAAGACGACCATAAGTTTTTTAAAGGTTTTCCAGATAGATTTTACGCTTTTCAGTGGCATCAAGATACCTTTGATTTGCCAAAGGGTGCTTTGAGGATATATAGCTCCGATAAATACCAAAACCAAGCTTTTGTCTATGAAAACGCCGTAGGTATTCAATTTCATATAGAGCTTACAAAAGATATGATAAGAGAATGGATAGAAGCCTACGAGGAAGATTTAAAACAGGAAAATATAGATAAAAGCTCACTCGTAAAAGAAGATTATATAAACATTACTAATAAGCTATCCTATAAACTCATAGAAAACATCTTACAATGATAAACCTATTGGAAGATTACTTTGAGCTTCAAAACAAGCTAAACTTAGAAAAATTTAGAATATCTCAAATAAAGTATTGGGCTTTTAAGAAAAAGACAACGGATATAAGCCTTATGACAGATTTACCAAAAACTCTAAGAGAAAGCTTAAATCTAGATTTTCACGTGCTGGAATTAGATTCTTTTTTAGAGGGAAACGATTCTACCAAGTTTGTTTTTAGGACAAAAGATGGTTATTTTTTAGAAAGTGTTTTAATAAACGAAAAAGACCATTACACTCTTTGTATATCAACTCAGATAGGTTGTGCGGTGGGATGCAAGTTTTGTGTAAGCACGATAGGAGGGCTTGTAAGAAATCTAAGCTTTGGAGAGATAGTAGACCAATATTTTTACATATCTATTTTTAAAAACGTTTTTATAAGAAATATCGTTTTTATGGGTATGGGAGAGCCCCTTGCCAATTTTGATAATCTTAAAAAAGCCGCTTTGATATTTTTAAAGGAGTTTGAACTCTCAAAAAGGCACATTACAATATCCACAAGCGCTTACGCAAACTATCTAAAAAGGCTAAAAGAAGATGATATCTTAAACAAGCTAAACCTTGCTATCTCCTTAAACGCTTCTTCAGACGAAACAAGAAAAGCGCTTATGCCAAACGTGGTTGGCTCTTTAAAGGACGTGTTTGAGCTTTTAAAAACATACCCCTTAGAACCAAGAAGACGCATTACCATCGAATATGTGCTTATAAAAGATATAAACAGTACTTTAAAAGATGCCAAAAACCTTGCGAATCTTCTTAAAAGCCTAAAACACAAGATAAAAGTAAACCTAATACCTTACAACGAAAACTCAGCGCTTTCTTTTAAAAGACCATCCCAGTCAGATGTGTATAAATTTCAACAAGAGCTTTTGAAAAACGATATATCTTGTACTATAAGGTGGAGCAAAGGCTTAGAGCTTGCCGCAGCATGTGGACATTTAAGCAGAATTAAGAGCTTAGAGCTTATAAGAAGTTAAGAAATTCAAGCATTTCTTGTTCTATGTTGTACATGTTGTCTATCATGAATTTTTGAATTTTATTTTTCTGAAAACTATCCGCCAAAAACTCAACACCAGCAAAAAATTGTTCAAGATTTGTTTTACTTATCCAAGCAAAACGTATTTTCATTCTAATTATAGAATTTAGCAAAGTAAACTGCATGTCTGCATATTTGTTGGAAAACACATCTAATGGTTTGTTTGTGTTTATTACAATACCAGCCCCGGCTTCAGATATGTCTATTATCCTTACTGGAAAAAATAGATTGCTAATTACAACTGTGGCATCTATAGGTTCTTCAAGGTTTATCCTTAAAAATCTTCTTTTTTCTCTATCTACAGCCACTATGCTGATATAGTTAAGAGTTGCGACAGATTTTTCTTTGCTTACAACGTTACAAAGAAGAGGTCTTAGAAGAATGCCAGTCCTAACCAACACATTTTTACCAGGAGATATAGAAAACAACGTATCTTGATATTCAAAAGCTAAAGATATTGTATCGCTTGACACATTTACTATAGTGGCTATGCTACCGTTTAACATCGATTCATCTTGCCATGTGGCAAACACATTCTTGTTTCTGGCTTTTAGAAACGTTAAAATTTTAAAAACATACTCTTTTTCTAGCATCTATACCTTATCTTTTAAAATAGGTTTTAGCGCTTTTGCCGTGTAAGAGTGCGGGTGATGTATTAGCTCTTCTGGTGGTCCTTCAAAAAGAAGGTATCCTCCACGCTCACCACTTTCTGGTCCTATATCTATTATCCAGTCAGCACATTTGATAAGCTCTAAGTTGTGTTCTATAACCACTACAGTGTTTCCCTTGTCTACAAGCCTTTGGAGTATGTTGATAAGCTTCTTTATGTCGTCTGTATGAAGACCGGTGGTGGGTTCGTCTAAAAGATAAAGGGTGTTGCCGGTATCTTTTTTGGATAGTTCTTTAGATAGTTTTATCCTTTGGGCTTCTCCCCCTGATAACGTGGTGGCGTTTTGACCAAGGGATATATAACCAAGCCCTACTTCTTGAAGGAGTTTCAATTTTCTTGATATAGATGGTATATTTTTGAAAAATTCGTAAGCCTCATCCACCGTCATATTTAAAACATCCGATATATTTTTGCCATTGTACCTTATATCAAGTGTCTCTTTGTTATATCTAGCACCTTTACAAACGTCGCAAGTTACATAGACAGGTGGCAAAAAGTGCATCTCCACCTTTATAACCCCTTCTCCTTGACAAGCCTCGCATCTTCCACCTTCTACGTTAAAAGAAAATCTGCCTGGGCTATATCCTCTTGCTTTTGCCTCTGGTGTTTGGCTAAAAAGCTCTCGTATGGCGTCAAAAACTTTTACGTATGTAGCTGGGTTGCTTCTGGGGGTTCTTCCTATAGGGGATTGGTCTACGTTTATCGCTTTATCAAAAAGCTCAATACCCTCAATCTTATCAAACTTGCCTATATACTCGTAAGAGCTGTAAAAATGTCTTTTGGCGTACTGCCACAATATATCATAGACTAAGCTTGATTTTCCACTACCGGATACTCCTGTAACGCACACGAAAAGCCCTGCCGGAATTCTTACCGTTATATTTTTTAGGTTGTTTTCTTTAGCCCCTACTATTTTAAGAAAACCTTTTTGGGGTTTTCTCCTCTCTTTTGGTATCTCTATGTAAAGCCTATTTGAAAGATAACCGCCGGTAAGGGATTTTTTATCTTTTTTAATCTGCTCCACAGTCCCTTTTGTTACTATGTAACCGCCGTTTTTACCAGCTCCTGGTCCAAGCTCTACTATGTAATCAGCTGACTCTATCGTCTCATGGTCATGCTCTACCACTATAACGGTGTTTCCAAGGTCTCTTAGCTCTTTTAACGTATTTATGAGTTTACCAGTATCCCTTGGATGAAGTCCAATAGAAGGCTCGTCCAATACATACAAAACACCCGTGAGCTTAGAGCCCACTTGGGTGGCAAGTCTTATACGCTGCATCTCGCCACCCGAAAGGGTGTTTGCGCTCCTTCCCAACGATATATAATCAAGGCCAACGTCTAGCAAAAACTTTATGCGGTTTTTTATCTCTTTTAGAAGAGGCCTTGCTATCTCTTTTTCTTTGTTAGTTAGCTTATCCTCTATAGAGTCAAAAAATTCGTATGTTTTGTCCACGGATACTTTTACTACATCCCATATGTTTTTATCAAGTACGAAAACAGACAAAGCCTCTTGCTTTAATCTAGAACCATCACAAACAGGGCAAGGGTTTTCCCTTATAAAGCTATCTAACAAATCTTTTATCCTATCTGCTTCATCTGCGTTTATATATCTTTGCTCTAAATGTGGGATTATCCCTTCAAAGTGAAAGCTGTAATTGCCTCTTGAGCCATAGAGTATTAGTTCTCTTATCTCCTTTGGGATGTTTTTAAAAGCTGTATTTGGGTTTATTCTAAATTTTCTTAAAATCTCTAAAACTGGAAACTTTAGATAATCAAAAAATTGATATTCGTTGAATATCCTTATAGCGTTTAAAACTGCGGCGTTTTGGTCTATAAGAGCCTCTTCGTCTATTTCCCACTTTACGCCAAGCCCTTTGCAAACAGGGCAAGCTCCGTATGGTGAGTTGAAGCTAAAGAGTCTTGGGGAAAGCTCTTGGATGGAAAACCCGTGCTCTGGGCACACCATACTTTCGCTAAAAAGCTCAAAAGAGGAGGCTTCCACATCTTCTATCTTTACAAGTCCCTCTCCATGCTCTAAAGCTTTTTCTATAGCAAGTAAAGCTCTTGGTCTTTCTTCTTCATTTAATGTAAGTCTGTCTATTATGATATCTATGTCGTGTTTTTGGTTTTTATTCAAAGAAGGCACTTCAGATATTCTGTAGATATCTCCGTCTACTTTTACCCTTGAAAATCCTTGTTTTTCTATGTTTTTAAAAACATCTTTAAATTCGCCTTTCTTACCTCTTACTATGGGCGCTAAAATCTGCACCTTTTTAACTTGGTATTTGTTGTATACATGTTCTAATATCTCATGGGCTGACAATCCTTCTAAAACCCTTCCACATATGGGACATTTTGGTTTTCCTAGGTTTGCCCAAAAGACCCTTATGTAATCGTATATTTCTGTAATGGTACCAACCGTAGAGCGGGGGTTGTGAGATGTTGTTTTTTGGTCTATAGCAATGGCTGGCGATAATCCTTCTATGCTGTCTACTTCTGGTTTGTCCATTACGTTTAAAAATTGTCTTGCGTAAGAAGATAAGGACTCTACATACCTTCTTTGACCCTCTGCGTATATTGTATCAAACGCCAAAGAAGACTTACCGCTACCTGAAGGGCCTGTTATCACCACAAGCTTATTTTTGGGAATGTCTATATCTATATTTTTGAGGTTGTGTTGTCTTGCGCCTTTTATTACTATATAGTTATGTATTGTTTTGCTTTTCATGCTCTTCTAGTTTTATAAAGGGTGCCAAGTCTTTTAGCTCTACGAAAAGGTCGCATATGTTTACGAGCTCTATAGAAGAGCTATCTTTGGTAGAAACTACGATTATCTGTTTTCCAAAGGTCCTTAGTATGTTTATAAGTTTTTCAAAATCGCTATCTCCAGTAACCAGTATTGCTACATCGTAGTTGTCTTTGGTAAGAAGACAATCCATTGCAAGGTCCACGTCAAGGTTTCCCTTCATACTCCCATCTTTTAATTGTTTTACCGCTTTTTTAATGACGGTGACCCCGCCAAAGGTTAGCATCCTATAAAATTTGTTTTGCTTTTCTTCTTCTTCTTTGTAAGCAAGATAAAAGAATGTGTTGTATATAACGAAGTAGTTTGCAAAGTATTTAACAAGTTTTAATATATCTACCTTAAAATCCAAAAACTGCTTTTGGACAAAGTAAAGGTTTGTACCATCTATGAAGATTCCAGCCACCTTTTTGGAGTTTGGTATTAGCATCATGTGATTTCTTCTCTTGCTATATTTACTATTACCTTACCTGCTCTTATAACCTTATCGTGTAGTTTATATCCTTTTGTGGTTACCTCTACTATTTCATCTGGACCAAAATTTTCATCTTGGATAGTATCTATAGCTTCTGCTAAAGTGGGGTCAAATATCTGTCCTTTTAGTTCTAGTTCTTCTAAACCATGTTTTTTGAGTATGTTTTTTAAATCTTTGTATATCATATCTACACCTATTAGTATATTTTTTGTATTTGGGTCTAAGGATTCTATACTGTTAAATTGAGATATAGCTCTTTCAAAGTTATCAAGCACATCCAACATATCTTTTACAAGTCCCTCATGCCCATACTTTTTAAGATGTTCTTTTTCTTTTCTATAGTGGTCTTTAAGCTGTTCTAACTCCCTTTGTAAAGATACAAGCTTTTCATTTGACAACCTTAATAAAACTTCTAGCTTTGAGCATCTTTCTTTTTGAGCTTCGTATTCTTTTTCTAAATTTGATAGTTTTTCTAGCAATTCTTCTTTTGAGATTTCGTTTTCTGGTTTACCTTGCTCGCTTTCTTGTCTTAGTTCCTCTTCCATGATGTCTTTCACCTCCTTAAACTATATATTATATCAAAAGCCTTGAAACATATACATGGTATGGATTGGTGATATAAGTTCAAGATGGTTTATAGCCTCTTTAAAGTAAGCTCCCGTAAGTTCTCTTATAAAGGACTTCTCTTTTTTGAAGAAAACCACCCTCGGGTGTTTTATATGGGCAAGAAAAGCTGCTTTTTCCACTGCATCTTCTAAGTTTCCTATACCATCTATTAATCCTAGTTGTTTTGCCTGAACACCCGTCAAAACCCTTCCATCTGCTATGGAAAGAAGCTGTTGTTTTGATATCTTGTTGGACCTGTAGGCTAACATAGCGTCTATAAACTGCTCATACGTATTGTCTACAAGGTATTGAAGGTATGCTTTGTCGTCTTTGGAAAGCTTTTTCCAAGGTACCAGTATGTCTTTGTATTTTCCTGTTTTTATATCGCCTTGCTCTATACCAATCTTTTTAAGAAGGTCTTTGTAGTTTAGATAATCTATTATAACACCTATGCTGGCTGTCAAAGTTCCGGGGTTTGCGTATATGTAGTTAGCCGGCACAGATATATAGTATCCGCCAGAAGCCGCCAAGCTTCCCATAGAAACCACTATAGGCTTTTTATGGGCTCTGAATATTTGTAAAGCTCTATATATTTCTTGGGCTGCCCCTACTGCTCCACCAGGGCTATCTACTCTTAGTACAAGAGCTTTTATGTTTTTATCTTTCTGAGCTTTTTCTATCTCTTTTTCAATGGGTAATGGACTTAATATAACACCTCTTACTCTTATTATGGCTATATTTGGAGGTTTTCTATTTAAAAGCGCAAACACTAAGGAAAACAAAAGTATAACTCCTAAAAATAGACCTATTCTTTTTACCATACAAGCTCCTTCAGCTTCTTAGCTGGATTGTCTTCTTTCATAATGGATGTGCCTATTAAAAAACCGTCGTATCCTTCTAAAAAGTTTATATCCTCTTTTGAAAATATACCGCTTTCAGATATCAACACTGCTCTTGTGTTTTCTTTTAAAATAGGAAGCATCTCCTTGCTTTTAGAAATATTAATATCAAGGGTATCCAAATCCCTGTTGTTTACCCCTATTATTTCAAAGTCTTTTACTTTTTCTATTTCATCTTTTTCAAAAATTTCCATAAGTATATCTAATCCCAGCTTTTTAGCTTCGTAAGATATATCTTCAATCTGATATTTGTCTAAAATTCTTGCTATGAGAAGTATCGCATCGGCTTTATAAGCTCTTGCCTCGTAAACTTGGATAGGGTCTATTATGAAGTCTTTTCTCATCAGTGGTATTTCTACTGCGCTTTTTACCTTTTCAAGATAAGAAAGTTTTCCACCAAAAAACTTATCATCCGTGAGGACCGATATAGCGCAAGCCCCAGCTTCTTGATACTTGTGGGCTTGGTCTTTTATATCGACGCTTTTTATATGTCCCATAGAAGGAGAGGCTTGTTTTATTTCAGCTATTATCGGAGTTTTTATGGCTTTTGAAGATATGATAGCGTTTTTCAAAGAAAGAGGAGGCTTTGCCTCCTTTATCATTCCTAAAAGCTCGTCAAAGTAGCTGTAAGATTTATTTAAGCTTGATTTCTTGTATTCTACTATCTCTTGTAATATACCCATTAGCTAAGGTGTTTTCTAAAAAATGAAACCGCTTTTTCCCAAGCATCTTTGGCGGCTTTTTCGTTGTAGACTTCAGGTCTTGTGTCATTTAAAAATGCATGATTCACGCCTGGGTATACTATAAACTCGGCGTTTATGCCATGTTTTTTACACTCTTCTTTTGCTTTTTCCACATCGGCAATGGGCACATACTCGTCTTTTTCAGCGTGTATTGCAAGGACCGGGGCTTTTATAGAAGAGAAATCAATAGGAGCAAGCTGATAAAGGGCATAAAAAGGTACCAAGGCATCTCCGTATTTTCCAAAATACCATGTTAGAGTTCCACCACAGCAAAAGCCAGTGATACCAATTTTTTTAACGCCTTGAGATTTTAAATAGTTTATGGTTTCTTCTATTATGTTTTGGGCTTTTGATAAATCTGAAAAAAGGTTTTGCATCAAAGCACCAGCATCGTTTGGATTGTCTGCGGTTTTCCCATCGTAAAGGTCCGGAGCTATACTTACAAACCCTTCTTTGGCAAATCTATCGGTGATATCTTTTATGTGTGGGACAAGCCCCCACCACTCGTGCAGCACCACAATAGCTTTATCGCCTTCCCCAGACATATAAGCTTTAGCCGTTTTTAAAGTTAGCTCTTTTCCCATAAGACACCTCCTTTACGCATTCTACAAAATATTTTACATTATCTTTGGATACATCTGGGGTTATACCATGTCCTAAATTTACCACAAAACCCGTATCTCTTGGTATGCACACGATAAATTCCTCAACGTGTTTTCTCATAATTTCTTTGTCAAGCAAAAGCACTTGAGGTTCTAAATTTCCTTGAAAAGCTAAAGACTGATATCTATTGCAAACATCGTTTATACAGACGCTCCAATCTACGCTTAAAACATCGGCTCCAAGGGTACTTGCTTCTTCTATATGAGAAGATGAGCCTCTAAAAAAGTATACGATGGGTGTGTTTGGGTGTTTTTGTTTTATAGATTTTATTATAAAAGCGTTGTAATCATAAACGTATTCTTTGTAGGCTGATTTTGATAGTGCCATGCTCCAAGAGTCAAAGATTTGTATAACATCGGCCCCTGATTTTATTTGATTGTCTATATACTCTATAAGAGCTTCGGATAGTTTTTCCATTAAAGTGTGAAAGTCTTTTTGGTTTTCATACATAAAGATTTTTGTCTTGGTAAACTCCCTTGAGCTTTCTTTTTCTATCACATAAGAGGCTAAGGTAAAAGGTGCTCCACAAAATCCTATGACTGGTACTGGGGATTTTTCTTTTAATACTTTTAAAAGCTCAAAAACATAATCCAAATCCTTTGCTATACCGTTAGATTTTAGGCTTTTAAAATGAAAATCGTGTTCTAGTTTTGGACCTTCTCCCGCCTCAAAAGATACTTTTATACCCATGGGCTCTAATATTACTAAAATATCGGAAAACATGATTACAGCGTCTACTCCAAGTATATCAACCGGTTGAAGCGATACCAAAGCGGCGTCTTCTACGTTTTTGCAAAAGTCTAAAAAGCTTTTGTATTTTTGCCTAATTTCTCTGTACTCTGGTAAATATCTACCAGCTTGGCGCATAAGCCATACTGGATATCTTTCTATAGGTTCTTTTTTTAGGCTTTTAAGAAGGATATCGTTTTTCATCTAGCGTATTGCTTCTATAAATCTGTCGTATTCGTACAGAGATTCCAAGTAAGACCTTTCAACCCGATCTATGTTTAGATTGTATTTTGATACATAAAAATTTATCTTGTCTTTGTCGTGAAATTCAAAAGCTCTTGCTAAATCAAGAAGTTCAGCAAAAAGGTTTTTGCCATCTATAAGAGCCTCCGATACTTCAGGAGACACAGGCATATCTTCAAATATCTCTTGAAAGCTTTTGCCAAACAGTACATCCATAAAAGATAAAATCCCCACCAGATAGGCTGTGGGTGCCTTAGAGGGGTCTATAAATTTGCAAACTTTTTCTATAAAATAAGCTCTTGCAACGGATTTTTCTACATATATATTTTGAGCTGGATTTGATACCACCGACGATAAAAATACTAAGTTTACCCATTTCTTTAGATTGTTAAAACCAAGTAGCGTTACAGCGGCTTCCACAGAAGACACTCTTGAAGGTATTGCAAAAAAAGCAGAATTTATAAACTTCAATATGCTAAAAGTAAGCTCTGGAGACCTTTTTATTATATCTATAGCTTCGTTTATGTCGTCTGGAGATTTCAGCTTTATGAAGAGCTCCGTTATCATAGAAGATGGTTTCTCAATCCTTGGTAGGCTTATTTTCTTTGGAGCTTCTATATAGTGTCCCATGTAGTAGGATATTAGGTCGTTTTTTAAAGCTTTTTCCATCTCTTCCAAAGAAGATATATTTGTGCATATTAGTTTTATCCCATTTTCCGCATACTTAGAGTAATCTTCAAAATTTGTAGAGAAAGGCACCATTATAAAAGACGTGTATTTTAAGATATTATCAGATATCTCAGACTCTTTTGGGTAGAAGTTGTATAAGCATATGCTTATACTTTCGTCTCTTAATTTGTTAAAGATATCTTCTATATAACTTAAAACATAGGAAGAAGACAGCTTTCCATAGTCAAAGCTACAAACAAGCTTCATATCTTTGTCTATACGTGGTAAAAAGTCGTTGTAAAGAAAATCCACATCCACGCTTACATCCACGAAGGTATTAAAACCGTGGGTTATTTTTCTAAAATCAAACTCTATCAAAGAGTTTACTACTATAGCCGCTTCATTTTGAATAAATCCATCCTCATCTTCCAATGAAAATTTATAACCAAAGGTAGAAAAATCTCCCTTTACGATAGCTTCTCTTTTTAGCTTGGTTATCAGCATGAAATATATTATAATATAGTCTTCAGTCTTGCGTTTCTTCTACTACTGATTCCCTTTTCAGCGTAATCTTTCCGGTGGTGGCCATCTCTTTTATGCCGAAGGGTCTTACTAAGTTTAAAAAAGCCTTTATTTTCTCGCTATCCCCTGTCAACTCTATCATTATACTATCTTGGGATATGTCTACTACCTTTCCTCTAAAGATTTGGGCTATTCTTAGTATCTCGTCCCTTTCTTTATGGGAAGGGGCGTGTAGCTTGATAAGCATGAGCTCCCTCTCAACCCTTGGTGTATCTGTTAAATCACGTACTTTTATAGTGTCTATCAACCTTCTTAATTGTTTTATCATCTGGTCTATTACCACATCATCACCTTTTACCTCTATGGTGATGCGTGAGAGATTGGCCTCTGAAGTTTCTCCCACGCTTAAGCTTTCTATGTTGTACCCTTTACCGGCAATGAGCGTAGCTATACGGGCCAACACACCAAACTCGTTGTTTACAAGGATGCTTATTATATGCTTTCTAGTTTCGCCTTTTTTAATCTCTCTCTTTGGTCTTCCGTTTACCGCTTCCATCTTTTCTCCTTTAACCTACCAAATACATAGTTTCAGCTTCTACATTTTTCCCATCAGACAACAACATATCTTTATAACTTTTACCAGCGGGTACCATAGGTAAGCAATTTTCTTCCCTATCTACTATAACTTCCACTAAAACAGGTTTATCCTCTATGTTTTTGGCTTTTAATAAAACATCTTTGAGTTCTTTTGGATTATCAGTTCTCATGCCTATAGCACCGCAGGCTTCTGCAAGCTTTACAAAATCTGGTTGGAAGGATAAATCCACTTCAGAGTACCTCTTGTTGTAAAATAGCTCTTGCCATTGACGTACCATACCGTAATAAGCGTTGTTTACTATAATTACTTTTATTGGTATGTTGTAATGAGCTGCTGTAATGAGCTCTTGCATAGTCATGAGAAACGAACCGTCCCCATCTATTATGAAAACATCTTTATCTGGCCTTGCTACCTTAGCACCTATTCCGGCTGGTAAACCAAAACCCATAGTTCCAAGACCTCCGGAGTTTATAAACTGTCTTGGGAAAGAGTACTTATAAAACATAGCGCTCCACATTTGATGTTGACCAACGCCGGTAGTGATTATAGCGTCACCTTCCGTTATCTCGTATAGAGCCTCCATTACAAACTGAGGTTTTATAACTTTATCAGAAGGTTTGTAAGAAAGTGGATAGGCTTTTTTCCAAGCATCTATTTGCTCAAGCCAGGCTTTTCTTTCATCTTCATACACTATCTTAGAGTTTTTGTTTTTAATCTCTTCTATAAGCCTTACCAAAACGCTTCTTATATCTCCTACTATAGGTACATCCACCGTGATATTTTTAGATATGGAAGCAGGGTCTATATCTATGTGTATTATCTTAGCAAAAGGTGCAAATTCATCTACTTTACCGGTTACCCTGTCATCGAAACGAGAACCCACTGCAATAAGAAGGTCGGCGTGATAAACCGCCATGTTGGCGTAATAGGTACCATGCATACCTAACATTCTCAAAGAAAGTGGATGTCTTTCGTCAAAGGCACCTTTACCCATGTTGGTGGTAGTTACCGGTATCTTCATTAGCTCTGCCAATTCTGTAATTTCTGCGTTGGCTTCGGCTGCCACAGCTCCACCACCCACGTAAAGAACTGGTCTTTTCGCCTCTAATATAAGCTGGGCTGCTCTTTTTATCTGTTGAGGATTTCCTTCTATGTGCGGTTTATATCCCGGTAACGAGTTTATAACTTCTTCATCGGAGGGGATTTCTATGTCTGTCATAGTTTGTGTGATGTCTTTAGGTATATCCACCAGAACAGGCCCTGGTCTCCCAGTTTTTGCTATATAAAAAGCTTGTCTTATCATAAGAGGCAAGTCTTCTATTTTTTTCACCAGGAAGTTGTGTTTGGTAACTGGCCTTGTCATGCCTACTATATCAACTTCTTGAAAAGCATCGTTTCCTATCAAGAAGGTAGGTACTTGTCCCGTTAAAAATACTACCGGTACAGAATCCATATAGGCATCGGCTATGGCAGTGATTAGGTTTGTGGCACCGGGTCCTGAAGTAGCCAACGCTACACCCACTTTCCCAGAGGCTTTGGCATACCCTTCCGCCATATGTCCTGCCCCTTGCTCGTGTCTTGCCAGTATGTGCTTTACCTTGTTTATTCTATATAAAGCATCGTATATTTCCATGTTTGCCCCGCCTGGTATACCAAATATAACATCAACGCCCTCTTTCAAAAGCGTCTCAACGATAACATCAGCTCCTTTACGCATCGCCATATCGCAAACCTCCAACAATAAATTTTAAATATAATACGCTTTTGTTAAAAAACTATAAATTTTGTTCTTCATCTTTTAAAAGCTTAAAACTTACGCTATCTACCAAAGCTTTCCAAGAAGCATCTATCACGTTGTAAGATACTCCTACGGTGCCCCAAGTCCTAACCCCGTCCGTGGATTCTATAAGCACTCTCACCTTTGCGGAAGTTCCTTCGGTTTCGTTAACTATTCTAACTTTATAATCTATTAGCTCTAGGCTTTCAAGATTTGGATATATATCCACCAAGGCTTTTCTAAGGGCGTTGTCAAGGGCGTTCACCGGTCCGTTGCCAAGGGCTGCGGTATGTTGTATCGTATCCTCTATCTTTATTCTAACGGTTGCCTCTGAGAGCTCTTCACCGTTTTTGTTTAATACTTCCACCTTGTAAAAATCTAACTCAAAGAAATCCTTTACGATGCCAAAGTGCTTTTTCAAAAGAAGCTCTAAAGAAGCATCTGCTGCTTCAAATACGTATCCTTCCTTTTCAAGGTTTTTAATGTGTTCTACAAGCTTTATAATATCCGGTGAGTTTTCGTCTACGCTAAGGCCTATCTCTTTTAATTTGTAAAGTATATTGCTTTTACCAGACATATCTGATATGGTAATTTTTCTGGTATTTCCAACAAGTTCTGGTTTTACATGCTCATACATGTCTGTTCTTTTGCTAACGGCAGAAGCGTGTACTCCAGCTTTATGGGCAAAGGCACTTGCTCCTACGTAAGGCATATTTTTTGGAAGAGGTACGTTTGATACTTCGGATACAAACTTTGCGAGCTCTGTAAGGTTTCTAAGGGATTCTTCTTCAACTGTTTTAAAACCCATCTTCAAAGAAAGGGCAGGTATTATAGAGCAAAGGTTGGCGTTGCCTGTTCTTTCACCGATGCCGTTTATAGTCCCGTGCACTTGTCTTGCTCCCATTTTTATCGCTATTAAGGAGTTTGCAACAGCGCACTCAGCGTCGTTGTGAGCGTGTATTCCTATATGGGCATTTTTAAATCTATCAAATACCTCTTTTATTATCTCCATCATCTCAAAAGGGAGCGTACCGCCGTTGGTATCGCAAAGGACTACCCAATCTGCCCCTGCATCAAAAGCCACTTCTATAGATTTTAAAGCGTAGTCTTTGTTTGATTTAAACCCGTCAAAAAAATGCTCTGCGTCAAATATCACTTCTCTGTCTTCTTTCTTTAAAAAAGATATGGTATCGTATATCATGTTTAGGTTTTCTTCCAAGGTAGTGTTTATGGCATCTAATACGTGATAATCCCAAGATTTTCCAAAAATTGTTATAGTTGGTGTTTGGGCTTTTAAAAGCGATAAAACCTGAGGGTCGTTTGAAGCGTTTAAACCCTTTTTCCTAGTAGATCCAAAAGCCACAATCTTGGCGTGTTTTAAGGGTGTATGCTTTATCTTTTCAAAGTAAAAAGTATCTTTTGGGTTTGAGCCAGGCCACCCCGCTTCTATATAATCTATGCCAAAATCATCCAAATGCTTTGTTATAAGCAGTTTGTCCTCTATGCTAAAGTTTACCCCCTCAGACTGTGAACCGTCCCTCAGTGTGGTATCGTAAATATAAACTTTTTCCATAAATATATTATATGCGTTAGTTTTCAAGATTTTAAAATATAAATCATAAAATCACCAAATCAAGCGGTATAGAGGACATCACATGAGGAAGCCCATTTTCTATATAGACGATGTTTTCAACCCTCACACCAAAGCGCTTTGGAAGGTAGATGCCAGGTTCTATAGTAAATACAAACCCCTCTTCTATAATATCTGTGGAAGTCTTGTAAACTCTTGGCTCTTCGTGTATTTCAAGTCCAACCCCGTGTCCTGTGGAATGAGTAAAATAATTCCCGTATCCTTTTGATTCTATGTATTCTCTTGCTGCCAAATCCACATCTTTTAGAGGATTTCCACTAATGGCTTTTTCTATTGCGAAAAGATGAGCGTCTTTTACTATGTTGTATACTTTTATAAACTCATCCTCTGGTTTTCCTATGTGAAAGGTCCTTGTAAAATCTGTAGCGTAATGCTCCCACATAAGTCCCATATCCACTAAAAGAGGTTTGTTTAGCTCTATTTTATCAAAAGATGTCTCGTGATGAGGTACGGCTGAGTTTTTACCGGTGGCTATAATGGTGTCAAAGCTCTCTTTTTGGGCTTTTTCTTTCAAAAATTCGCATATGACAAAGTCCCTTAGTTCCTTCTCGCTCATGCCAGGCTTTACAAAATCAAGTAGTCTTTTGTAAACAGCATCGGATTTTTTTACACCTTCTAGCATGGTGTTTATTTCTTCTTTTGATTTTACTTTTCTCAGCAAAAAAGTAGGGTCTTTTTCAAAATAAACTTTTACATGTTTTGAAAGCTCTTCGTAAAACGAATAAGATATTGATTTGTCTATATGTATGGAATCTATATTTTTGGCTTTTAAAAACTTTGATATAAAATCTATAAAAGCCCCCTCTATGTTTAGGACTTCCATGTGTTTTATCTTTTCTTTTGCCCCTTCTATATACCTTGAATCTGTAAAAAAGAAAAAATCCCCTTCCAAAAAGAGCACATATGCGTTTGAAGATTTAAACTTAGAAAGATAATATACGTTTGGTTTGTAGGTTATTAGATAGCTTTTTATGTTTTTTTCTTTTAAAAGCCCATCAAACTTTTTTAAAATCTCTTTCATCTTTTCCTAGAGCTTCCTATGCCAAGCTTTGCCCTATACTTTGCTACGGTGCGCCTTGCTATGTTTATACCGTAGTTTTTTAAAATCTCTTCTATGTCTTTGTCAGTGTAAACGGTCTCTTCGTTTTGAATTAGCTTTTTTATAATGCTTAGTATCTCCTCTTGGCTTTTGGAAGACACGCTTTGCCTTACAAAGAAAGACCTCAATTTAAATACACCTTTTGGGGTTTTTACATACTTTGCATTTACAAGCCTTGAAACTGTAGATATAGAAATACCAAATTCACTGGCTACATCCTTTAGCATAAGGCTTTTAAGTGGTTTTTCTTTTAAAAAATACTCCTTCTGGGTTTCTATTACAATTTTCATAAGCTCTTTTAAAAACTTTCTTCTTAAGTTTATAGCCTCTACAAACCTTCTAGCCCTTTGCTTTAGATATTTTTCAAGCTCTTTGTCTTCTAGCTTCTCTTCCAAATTCTCTTGAGAAATCTCCATATAGTTATCGAATATATCGTACAAAATCTCTCCCTGGTCTATTTCTATTACAATGTCTACTTTGGCTGGTAAGAGGTTTGTTTTATCTATTTGAATAGGTGTTTTTTTAAGTTTTGAGAAAAACTCTATTGCCTCTTTGGGTATCTTTCTCCTTTCTTCCAAATCTTTTAGATACTTTATGTAGTCTTTCTTATCTTTGTGATAAGTCCTTATCTGAAGCTCCATATATTCAAAAGGATTTAAAGTTCCATGTCCTATAGGTTCTATTTCCATAACAAAAGCTCTTGCGTCATCTACAACATCCCAACCTACGTTAAAATGTTTTTTTATATCCTCTAAAGCCTCAGGAGATATAAAGCCGTTGCTATCAAGAGAATACACTATCTCTTTTGCCACTTCTTTTTCTACGCCATCTAGCTCTTCGTTGATAGCTTTTATGAGGTGTTCTTTATAAGAGTAGCTTTTTGCTATGTTTTCCGTATAATCTTCTTTGTTTACAAAAAACTTTTTTGGTGGTTTTAAGGCTTTTAACTTTAAAAAAGGGTTTAGCTCTTGTTCTACTTTTAGCTCTTGTTCTAAGTCGTTTATGCTCTCTTGTAAAAGCTCTATGTTTTGGCTTAACACCAAGAATAGATTTAGGCTTACCCTATTCTCTATCTTTTGGTTTAGGTTTATACTTTCTGGACACATTCGTCTGAGCTCTCCGATCTTACGCAAGCTTCTATAGGCATTATCTTTCTAAAAGCCCCAAAACCTTCCTCCAATATTTTCTTTGCCAAAGGACTATCGGTATAGCTTATATGAGCCTCAAGCATAGAGCTTATAATCTCTTTATCTTCTTCGGCTACATCTTGGACTAAGACGTACGAGGTGTTTATGTGCTTTTCTAAAATGCCTTCTTTGTCGTAAAAATATGCCATGCCGCCAGTCATACCAGCCCCTACGTTGTAGCCAAAATCTCCTATGTTTATTACTATTCCACCGGTCATATACTCAAGAGCATGATGCCCAACCCCTTCTACCACAGCTTTTGCACCGCTATTTCTAACAGCAAAACGCTCTCCTACTCTGCCTGCTATATAAAGCTCACCGCCAGTGGCTCCGTAAAGTATTGTATTTCCCGCCAATACAAAATTTTTGTCTGTGCTGAAAAACGGTTTTATAGCTATGATACCGCCATGCATTCCTTTGCCTACGTAGTCGTTGGCCATACCTTTCAAAAATAAATTTATCCCCTTGTGGTTAAAAGCACCAAAACTTTGACCAGCAACCCCTTCAAAGTATAGATTTATGGTGTTTGGTGGTAAACCTTTGTCTTTATGATAGATTGCCGTATAGTAGCTTATTGTAGCTCCTACGCTTCTATCTATGTTTGTAATCTTGTAATGTCTTTCAACGGGTGTTTGGCTTTTAATAAACTCTTCTAACTCTTTAGCTATAAAATCGTTTAAGCTTTTTTCAGGGTTGTTGTTTCTTTCAAAGGTTCTAAACCTTTTTGCATCTTTGGGATATCCTTTTGTAAATACTTCAAGCTTTAATCTTGATGGTTTTGGTTCTAAAAGCTCAAGACGCCCTATTATATCGTTTAGACTTTTATATCCCATAGAAGCTAGTATCTCTCTTACTTCTCTTGCTAAAGCCCTAAAATAAGCTGCCACTCCTTCTTTTGTACCGCTAAATTTAGCTCTTAACTTTGCATCTTGAGTAGCCACACCAGTAGGACATGTGTTTAGATGGCATTGTCTTGCCATTACACAACCTTCTGCTATCATCGCCGCGGTTCCAAAACCAAACTCTTCTGCTCCTAGGATTGCCCCTATTATTACGTCTTTCGCAGTTCTAAATCCACCGTCTACTCTTACGCTGACCCTTTCTCTTAAGTTGTTTTCCATGAGTGTTTTAACCGTGTCATACAGCCCTATCTCCCAATAGTTACCAGCATTTTTTATGGAGCTAATAGGAGAGGCTCCAGTGCCACCTTCTGTTCCGCTTACTTGTATGATATCTGCATAAGCTTTGGCTACTCCAGAGGCTATGGTCCCAATACCAGACTCACTTACAAGCTTTACCGATATGCGGGCTTCTGGGTTTGCCTTTTTTAAATCGTTTATAAGCTGAGCCAAATCTTCTATGGAGTAGATATCGTGATGAGGTGGTGGTGATATAAGAGTGATACCTTCTTGGGAATATCTTATCTTGGCTATATAAGGGCTTACCTTTTTGCCTGGAAGCTGTCCACCTTCGCCTGGTTTTGCACCTTGGGCTATTTTTATCTCTATATCTTTGGCAGAGGCAAGGTAAGTGGGTGTGACTCCAAATCTACCAGAAGCCACTTGCTTTATAGCGCTATTTTTATCTGTAAAATATCTTTCCGGGTCTTCGCCACCCTCACCGCTGTTTGATTTCATACCTAGCATGTTGGTGGCAAGAGCCAACACTTCATGAGCTTCAGGGGATAACGCCCCCAAAGACATAGCCCCTGTAACAAATCGTTTTAATATTTCTTCTTCTGGTTCTACCTCTTCTATGGGTATAGGGCTTTTAGATTTTTTGTAGTCCAAAAGATGGTGTATGAAAGTAGGGTGCTCTTCGTTGGCAATCCTTGAAAATTCAAGATAATCGTTGTAATCAAGGGTTTCTAAATATTTGTGAAGAGCTCTTACCACATGAGGAGACCAAGCGTGGTAAATGCCACCTTTTCTAAATCTTAAATCACCACCGTAATCAAGGGTAGGCTTTTCACTGTTAAAAGCAAAATCGTGTCTTTTTAGAATGGATTCTTCTATTTGCTCTATGCCATCGGCTTCTAATGTAACGGGCGTACCAGTAAAGTACTCTTCCACAAAATCTTTGTTTAGACAAACGGAATCAAATATCTCGGCTCCTTGGTAAGAGTTTAAGGTGGCTATACCCATCTTAGCCATTATCTTTAAAATACCATCTTCTAAAGCTTTTTTATAGTTCATTATTGCTTGTTCGTAGTTTTCTCTATAGTTGTGATAAAGTGTTTCGTAAAGAAGATATGGATAAACGGCAGATGCTCCATAGCCTATAAGGCAAGCAAGGGCATGGGTATCTCTCACTTCTCCAGTTTCTACTATAAAACTAACTTTTTGAGACAATCCAAGCTTAGCAAGGTGTCTTACCGATGCGCTAACTCCTAGAAGACTTGGAATAGCTACATTTTTTTCGTCAACATCTTTGTCAGACAGTATAATAATATCTGCCCCATCTTTTACAGCTTGTTCTACAAGATGTGTCAACACTTCTAAACCTATTTTTAAATCTATTATAGGTATGCCTTCGTAAACGGCGTCCATAAGGATATCAGACACTCTTTCAAAGCCTTTTAAATCTTGAAGGGCTTGTATGTTGTCGCTTCTGTGCTTTGGATAGCAAAGGGATATACGTTTTACTTTAAAATGCTTTTGATTTTCTATAGTTTTCATGTGATAGGGCAAAAGCACCGGAGAATCTATTTGAAATCTTCTTGCATGCTCTTTGGTTTCCACCAAAAAGTTTCTTTTGTGTCCAAGATTCATCTTAAGGCTCATGACAAACCTTTCTCTTATAGAGTCTATAGGCGGGTTTGTCACCTGGGCAAACCTTTGTTTGAAATATCTAAACATAAGCACGGGTTTTTCGTTTAAAGGTGGTAGCGGTGTATCATCACCCATGGAAAATGTGTATTCTTTGGCTTCTTTTGCCATATAGTCTATTTGATTTTTTAGCTCTTCCGTTGTATATCCAAAATATGCTTGTAAACGGGTAAGTTTGTCTTTGTCTAAATGCTCATCTTCTAAAGATTTTTCTTCTATGAGGTTTTCAAGTTTTACCAAGTTTTCTTCTATCCACTTTTTGTAGGGGTTTTTCTTGGATATATCTTTTAGTATTTCTTCGGTGGTTTTTAGGCTTTTGGTATGAGTATCTATAAGAAGTGTATCACCCGGGGAGAGTCTTTCGCTTTCTTTTATATCCTGAGGGTCTATGTTTACCATACCCACTTCAGAACCAAGTATCACTATGTTGTCTTTTGTGATGATGTACCTTGAGGGTCTTAAGCCGTTTCTATCTAAGTGAGCGCCTACTTTCACCCCGTCTGTAAAAACTATAGCGGCTGGGCCATCCCAAGGCTTCATAAGTAAAGATTTGTATTCAAAAAACGCTCTTATATCATCATCCAGTGTATAGTCATTTTCCCAGGCGGGGGGTATTAGCATGTTTATGGCATGTTCTACTGGATACTCTGTTAATACTAAAAGCTCAAAAACTTTATCCAAAGACCCGGAGTCGCTTTCATCGTATTCCACTATTGGTTTTATAAGCTTAATCTTGTCTTCTAAAAGCTTATGGTAGAGCTCGGACTGTATAGCCATCATCCAGTTTCTGTTGCCGTTTATGGTGTTTATTTCGCCGTTGTGGGCTAAGTATCTAAAAGGTTGGGCAAGGTTCCAATTTGGAAATGTGTTTGTGGAGTATCTTTGATGAAATAGGCATATGGAAGATTCTATGGTTTCATCCTCTAAATCTTTATAAAAATGGTCTATTTGATAAGCCACAAACATGCCTTTATAAACTATCGTCTTGGAAGACAAAGAGGGTATATATATTTTTAACTCTTTTTTTAAGCTTTTGCGAAGAAAATACAAGGCAAGCTCTTTGTTTTCTATACCTTCTAAATCCAAAAGCATATGTTTTATAACAGGCATAGTCTCAAGAGCGCTTTTACCAAGAGCGGATTTATCTACAGGCACATCTCTAAAGCCTATCACTTTAAAGCCCATTCTCTTGGCTATCTCTTCTACTTTTGATGTATCGTTGTTTTTTAGAAATAAGACTCCTACGCCTAAGTTGTCTATAGAAGATATTTCAAAACCAAGCCTTTCTATTTCTTTTTTGAAAAATTTATGAGGTATTTGTATTAGAATACCAGCACCGTCCCCCGTTTTGCCATCGGCACCTATAGCACCTCTATGAGTTAGATTCTTGACAGCTTCAATGCCATATTTTACAATCTTATTGGATTTCTGACCGCTTATATCACATATAAAACCAACACCGCAAGAGTCCTTTTCTTGCATTAGCTTACCTCCAAACATTGTAGACAAATATTATAACTCTATTGGAAAAAAATGTACTAAACAAAATCACAAAACTAAAACTATTTTTTATCATTGAAAAAAAAATATCAGGCTTTAACATGTTTTCATGGCTTTTAATATAAAAAATATCGGAGAAAAAGGGCTGATAGACTTTGCAACAGATATACTTCTTCAAAATAAACCCATTTGCGCACCCACAGATACCATATACGGGGTTTTGGCTTTAGACAATGAAGAAGCCCTAAACTACCTTTACAAAATAAGAAGACCTTCAAAAAAACCTTTCCTTAGGCTTTTACCAGATATATCTTTTTTAGAGGATTACTCTCTTGTACCTACCGATAAGGTGTACGAGCTTTCTAAATTAGAGGGTGTTAGCATTATACTAAAAGCCCAAGACAAAAATTTAGGTTTTAGAATACCAAAAAAGGGTTTCATAAGGGAATTGTTGGATAGTTTAAAAAGGCCTATACTAGCTCCATCTTGCAACAAAGAAGGTGAGCCACCGGCAAAGTCTATAGAAGAAGCCGTAAATTATTTTAAAGAAGAGATACCGCTCTACATAGATGGAGGTTTTATAGACAGTGCGGCCTCTAGCATAGTAGAGATAGAAAACGACAAAATAAGCATTGTTAGAGAGGGTATGTCCATAGAAAAAGTAAAAGAGATTTTGTCTAAACTTTAGTCAAGATATTTTTCTATGATGGACGCTATTTCGTTTAGGCTTTCATATATAGATAGCTTCAGTTGATTTAAATAAACCCCTTCTTTTTCTTGAAGTTTTTCTATATCTTTTAAAACACTTTCTACAATTTTCATTATAACAATCTCAGCGTTGGAAAGATAGCCGTTAAAGGTGTTGTTTTTTACTTTTTTCTCAAGGTCTTCAAGTTTCTCCGTGTATCTTGCCACCCTTTCTATGTGGTCTATAGCTCTTGCGATATCTTCATCTACGTTTGTTTGCTTTAACTCATAAGCCTTTGCCCTTATCATATCTCTCATGCTGCTAATGAGCACTTTATCAAGCTCTACAACCGTATTGTCTGCCTCTTGCATCATGTATTTAATATAATTAAATATCTAAATGTATAATATGAGATATATCATTGAGCTATCTGGGAAAAGTTTTATCCTATACCTATAGGAGGTATAGGTATGAGAAGCTGTGATGTTTATTTGTCTCAAGAGATGAGTCAAGAGCTGATAAAAAGGCTCTCAAAAATTGAAGGTCAAGTTAGGGGTATACAAAAAATGGTGGAGGAGAAAAGGGATTGCAATGAAATACTTATTCAAATATCTGCTGTAAAATCGGCGTTGAATAGCGTAATGCTTTTGTTGTTAGAAGAACACTTTAACTCTTGCGTCAAACCAAGTATAGAGTCTGGGGACATGAAAGGTGTTGAAGAGTTTATTAAAGCTATTAAACACTTGGTAAAAGGAGGATGCTAAATGAAAGAGCTTGTTTCGAGCGTTTTAAGCGCTCTAGCGGCAATTACAGCATCGCTTTGCTGTTTTATCCCTCTCTTGTTATCTATAGGGATTAGTACTTCTTCTTCTCTTATAAGCTCTATACATATTTTTGATCCTTATAGAATATACTTGCTTATAATTGGTTATATTGGAGCATCATACTCTATTTACAGGCTTTATATTAGAAAAAAGAATATAAATTGCGCCTGTGAAGAGTCATGGGTTGATAGGTTTAGTACCTATGCAACGTGGATATCTGTAATGTTTCTTTTGTTTGTCACATTCTATCCGTTGTTTAAAAATGTTCATTTTTAAGGAGGTGCTTTATGGTTAGGTTAAAGATAACTGGTATGACATGTGAGCACTGTGCTCAAACTGTAAAAAAAGCGCTGGAGAGCGTAGATAACGTAAGAAAAGCCGAAGTTTATTTTCCTCAAGGCTATGCAAATGTAGAAGGCGACGTATCTATCGCAAATCTTATAGAAGCTGTTAAGATTGCAGGATATGGAGCTGAAGAGATTCCATCTGTTGATGTTTATATTCCTAAGAAAGATGTATACGATCTTTTTATATTGGGTGGTGGCTCTGCGGCATTTGCTGCTGGTATCAAAGCTTCTGATATCGGAGCTAGGGTTTTAATCGTAGAAGACAATGTTATAGGAGGTACATGCCTAAATAGAGGCTGTATACCATCTAAATACCTAATAGAGGTTGCAAATACTTTTTATACTCCAAATAAAAACCCATTTTCAGGTGTTGATCTACCAACGGGCAATTTAAGCATAAGGGATATTATAGAAAAGAAGGAAGAGCTTTTAAAAGAGCTAAGAAAAGGAAAATATTGGAATGTTTTAGAAGCCTACCCGCAAATAGAATATAGAAACCTTAGGGGAAAGCTTGTTAGTGAAGGAATGGCTTTGGTGGAGGAAGATAAGGTGGGCTTTGGCAAAGCTATAGTGGCTACAGGCTCAAGACCAGGTATTCCTCCAATAAAAGGGATTGATAAGGTTAAGTATTATACTAGCGACAATATATTTGATATAGATAACCTTCCTAGTCATCTAATAATCATTGGTGGAGGGGCTATAGGGTTAGAGCTTGGGCAAGTGTTCCTTAGGTTTGGTAGCGAAGTGACAATTGTAGAATCTTTTCAAGAGATAGCCATTTCGCAAGAGCCAGAAATAAGAGCTAAGCTTAAGGAAATTTTAGAAAAAGAAGGTATGAATATTTTAACAAATGCCAAAGTTAATAACGTATGGGAAGAAAATGGCAAGTTAACTTTAGAGATGGAGCATGAAGGAAAGAAAATAACAGTTTACGGTACAGATTTACTTATAGCTACAGGCAGAGCACCAAATACAAAAGATATAGGATTAGGGACTGTGGGTGTGATGACAAATGGAAGAGGATTTATACAGGCTAATGAATTTATGCAGACTACTAATAAAGATATTTATGCAGCAGGAGACTGTGTTGGAAAAATGATGCTTGTAACTGTGGCTGCTATGGAAGGAGGTATAGCTGCAGAAAATGCATTGTTAGGTAATAGGAAAAAAGCAGATTATCTATCAATACCAAATGCGATATTTACAGACCCAGAGGTAGCTAGGGTTGGCATAGATGAGGCAGAGGCTAGGAAGCAAGGGTTGGAGATTGAAGTAAGAGTGCTCGATTTTTCTAAAGTTCCTAGAGCAGCTCTTAGTTTGCAAATGGATGGATTAATAAAAATGATAGCAGATAAAAGCAGTGGAAAAATCTTAGGTGTTCATATACTTGCTCCACATGGAGCCGAGCTAATACATAAAGCTGCCATGCTTGTAAAATATGGATTTACTATAGACGATGTTGTGCAAATGGTAGATGTATACCCTACTCTTTCAGAATCTATAAAGTTGTGTGCTCAATCTTTTAAAAAAGATATAGCTAAGCTTTCATGTTGCGCTGAGTAAATTATATATGATTTATATCAAATATGGTGTGTGATTTTGTCACTGAAAAGAAAAACTAAAGATTGTATATTAGCATTATCAACCTAAGGAGGTAGCAACATGAAAAAGCTCATCTTAGCATCGATTATTTTTGCAAGCGTTGGCTTGGCATCTGCAAACGCAGAGACACTTTATCAAGAACTTGGTGGATACGACGCCATATCCGCTGTAACCAAAACTTTAGCCACAAAGCTAGTACAAGACCCAAAACTAGGTGTTTACTTTAAAGGCCTAAACACCCATCATAAAGAGGTGCTCATAAACAACCTAACTGACTTTCTTTGCAACGCCACAGGAGGTCCTTGTATATACACTGGTGAAAATATGGAGGAAGCTCACGCAGGCCTTGGTATAACAGATTCTGATTGGAATAGATTTGTAAAGATAACAGAAGGCGTGCTGAACGAGTACAGAGTCCCACCGAAGCTTCAAAAGGAGCTCTTAGAAAGACTTGTCCCTCTAAAACCTTACATAGTTCAAAAACAAAGTTATTAACCTGCAACCTGTATGTTTTTTGCTACGCCAATTGGCGTAGCTTTTGAAGATAATTGTCATTGAAATATATTTAAATATAATGCAACTTTAAAAGCATGGAAACTTTTAGTATAAAAAATTTGTTTCCATTTGCAAATAAAGATTTTCAGGAAGAGCTAGTTAAGTTTTCTACCTTGGTAAACTTAAAAAAAGGTACAATGGTAGGTTATCCTGGCGCTAGGTGCGATTTTACACCGGTGGTAGTGGAAGGATATTTAAAAGTATATGCAGCGTTAAACAACGGCAAAGAGATTTTCCTTTATAAAATAGGTCCGGGCGAGACGTGTATGCTCACAAACCTAGCCATATATAAAAATAGACCTTATCCGGCCTTTGCAGTTTGTGAAACAGATGTTATAGGTTTTACTATACCATCCCATATAGCTAACGCTTGGTTTGACAAATATTCTTATTGGAGGACCTTTGTGCTTGATACTATCGTAAAAAATGCCTATGACGTGTTTTATATATTAAATGAAATCATGTCAAAACCTTTAGACCAAAAGTTGAGAGAGTACCTCATGAACAACTCTCGCGAAGGTGTAGTAAGTTTAACCCACGAAGATATCGCAAGGGATTTAGGGACAGCTAGAGAGGTGGTTTCAAGGCTTTTAAAAGATATGGAAAGACAAGAGCTATTAGAGTTAAAAAGAGGGAAAATATATATAAAATGTAGCTTATTGTAATTAGAAAACTGCTTAAACTTTTTATATAATGAAAGAATGAAAAAATATATAGCTTTGTTGTTGCTTTTAATAATAAACAAAGCGTTTGGAGAGGCTACAATAGAATCAAACTATCCACTCCAAAAAAACAACTTTTCTAAGGTTATAAATAAGGACAATTTGCAAAGAATGATAGGCATAATAAGAAATATCGATTATATAAAGGATGTAAAAGTTTTGGGTTTTAAAGAAAATAAACCGATTTTGTATATAGAAAGATACCCTATTATAAGACATGTAAAAATAAGAGGCAACAACTTTTATCACGCCATAGACTTGATACCTATAGCAAACATAAGGCCTGGTACACCTGTAAAGACATCTATTGAACAAAAAGAAAAGCTTATAAAAGATTTCCTGGAGGAGTTTTACAAAAACAACGGGTTTTTAAAAGCAAAAGTAAAAGACACTATAACTAAAACCAAAGATGGATATCTAAATGTATATGTGAATATAAAAGAAGGAGACCTTTACTTTATAAGAGGCGTTTTTGTAAACGGTAAAAAATTTGACGATGCTTCTCTTCCAATAGGTGATATAGCAAATATAAACAATCTAAACAAAATATACAACATAGTAAGAAAGCACTTTGGTAAAGATGCGAGGGTTTTTGTTTATCAAGAGGGATTAAAGACCATAATTACAAAAAGACCCTTTAAAGCCATATTTGGCACACAAAAAATAAAGCACAACATATTTCATATAGTAGGTGTTTTTATAAACGATATTTCAAAATTTTTAAATTACCCCATACCCTTTACCAAGGCGGCTTTAGGACAAGGCGGTATAGTGGATGTTTATTACAAAGTATATCAAAGACCCTTGAACAAAGTATATTTTGAAGGTAACAAGGCTTTTAATAGCAAAATCCTAAAAACAGTAGCAAACATAAGCGAGATAGATATTTTCACGTTAGAAAAGGCAAAAGAAAATCTTTTAAAGTTTTATAAGGATATGGGATACCTTGATGCAAAGGTTCATTATAAGGTAAACAAAGAGTATACAAAAGCCACCTTTTACATACATGAAGGAGGAAGGTATAGTTTAAAAAATATATTTTCTAACTCTAAAGCTTTAGAAGGTTTTATTAGAAAACACTATAAAGATAAGTATTTAAACATTTTGGCTTTTAAAAAACTAATAAACATATACCACAAAAAGCTAGAGAAAGAAGGTTATATATACGGTTTTTCATACAAGTACAGCATTGATAAACTGCCAAACTATGAGGCAAATGTGCATATAGATGTAAACAAAGGATACAAAATTATACTGGCAAAAATCCTTATAAAAGGCACAAAAAATAAACATATTTTAGATATTTTTAAAAGCTATAAAACCCCGAGAGAATATAAAGCAAAAGATATAGAAGATTTGTATAAAGACACCATCTTAACCGCCAAAAAATACGGTTATTTTGATGTAAAAGCAAAACCGATAGCAAAGGTTAAAATCCTCGGCAAACATTACTATGAATATATTTATACGTTTTATATAGACCTCGGCAAGAGATATGAAAACGGTAATACAGTGATATACGGATACAACCATACGTTAGAGCATAGCATACAATACATGGCAGCTTTACCAAAGTATTACTCTTTAGAAGAAGAGAGAAGAGCTATAAAAAATTTGGAAGAAAGCTCTATATTTGAGGCCGTTAATATAGAAACATTCTTAAATAAGAAGGACAAAAAAGTAGATAGGCTCATAGAACTTCAAGAGGGTAAAAGAGGGTTTTTTAGGATAAAAGCCGGATACAACACAGAACAAAGACTTGTATTGGATAGCGCTTTAACGTGGGCAGACCTTTTTGGTACTCCTGCAATGGCTACTTTTAACTACGACATATCTAGCTTAAACACCACTTACAAACTTGGTATAGCTGATAAGTTTTTGTTCTCCAAAGATTATTTGGGAGATATCTTCTATCAAAGGGATTTTGAAATCCACAACAGCTACTATTTTGTATCAAAAGGCATAAACTTTGACATTGGGAGAAGGTTTGGAAGATATTATACATTTACCGTAGGGTACTCTAAGACAAGAGATTACGTATACAACGCTCCAATCCAAGACAATGGCTATTCTAATCAAGAGACTATAAGCTTCAATCTTACGAGAGACTACAAAAACAAACCTACAAATCCCACCAAACTTGGATATGACAACGTTACCTTTACTAAAAGCCTACAAACCGGTTACAACAGCTTTAATATAAATACGTATTACCTTATACATATAATAGACAAAATATTTTATAGTTTTAAATTTGGTTTTGGGGCAGAAAACGACGGTCTTATATATCAAAGGTTTTTCTTGGGTGGTCTTAAAGATATGATGGGCTATAACTTTGAAGATATCGGTTCGCCAGAAGGCGGAAAGTATTATGGCTTTTTAAGAAATGAGATAGACTTTCCCGTTAAAAGCCCCTTCAATTTAGCTCTTTTTACAGACACTGGCAACGTAGCAAACAACATATCTGGCATTACGAAAAATTTAAAGCAAGATGTAGGAGTAGGTGTATTTGTATATACTCCAATAGGACCAGTGAGGTTTGATGTGGCAAAACCTATTACAAAGATACCAAATATAAATTCCTCTATCAAGTATTACATATCTATAGGATATTTTTATTAACGTCTATAAGAAGTATATTGTTCTCTTTTTTGCTAATGTCTGGCTATTTGTAAACCAGCTTTTGGAAATATTGTATGGTGTTTTATCTGGCAACTTTTAATAGAGGTAAATGTTTATGGTGTTTGTAAAGTTTGGCAGGGCCAAGAGGCCCCCAAAAAAATTTATGACCTTAAATCTTTGCTTATTTCTTCTGGCAATGGACAAGCTTCTGGTGGTAAACCTTTTACCTTAGAACCGTAGTACATAACCGGTATAAGCACCAGGCTTAGAGCTGTGGACGCTACAGTACCAAATATCAAGGATATAGCAAGACCGTTGAATATAGGGTCGAATATGATAACAAAAGCTCCTACTATAAGAGCTGCCGCTGTTAAAAGCACCGGCCTTGTCCTTATAACACCAGCTTCCACAACAGCTACATGAAGGGGTACCCCTTCTCTTATCCTTTGCTCTGCAAATTCCACAAGAAGTATAGAGTTTCTAAGTATTATACCAGCTAGCGCTATAAATCCTATCATAGAAGTGGCGGTAAAGAAAGCGTGCATTATAAAGTGTCCTGGGACTATACCAACTAGCGTAAGTGGTATTGGAGACATAATGATACCTGGGGTTTTGAAATCTTTAAACCATCCTACTATAAGGACGTATATGATGAAAAGCGCACCGGCAAAAGCAATACCCAAATCTCTAAACACCTGAAGGGTAATATACATCTCGCCGCCCCATCTTACATATATATGGTTGGTAATTTTAGGGAAAGACATCCAGAGCTCTGATACATGGCCATATGGGTTAGGTATGCTTAAGACTTTTTTCCTTATATCCCATATGCTGTAAAACGGTGCACCAGCTCCTTTAGCCACATCTCCTATTACATATACTACTCTTCTTAGATTTTCATGGTATATGGTTTTATGTATGGGTTTTTTAACTATTTTTATAAGGTTTGAGAGTGGTATAAGCTGACCTTTTTTGTTTGGTATTTCTAGGTTTTCAAGATTTTGAAGCGTTCTATAAGGTCTTGCTATCCTCACCTCTATTGGTACAGCTTCTGTGTCGGTAGATTGGATAATGCCGGCTTCATAACCAGCGGTGGCTACTCTTAAAGTCCTTACAATATCTTTTTTAGAAACTCCAAATTGGGCCGCTCTTGCTTGGTCTATTACAAAATCTATTTGAGGGGCGTTTGACTCCAAATATATACCGCTATCTGTTATTTCTTTATCGTGTCTGAAAAGCTTTAAAACTTGCATGGCAAAAGCTCTCTCAGAAGATAGTGTGGGTCCATATATTTCAGCCACTATAGGGTCTAAAACTGGTGGACCAGGTGGGACCTCTGTTACACCCACATAGGAAGCTCCCATAGAAAATGCTATTTTTTGTACCATAGGTCTTATATATTGGGCGAAAGCGTGGGATTCCATCTTTCTCTGGTCTTTTCCAACAAGCTCTATAGCTATTTGAGCATAGTAAGGTTTTGTTCTAAGATAATAGTGCCTTACAAGGCCGTTGAAGTCATAAGGTTCTGGTAGACCTGCGTATATTTGATAATACTTCACCTCTTTTTGTTTTGCTATGTAATCAGCTATTTTTTTAGCCACCAAGTAAGTTTGTTCAACGGTGGTATCCTCTGGCATATTCAATACTACAGAAAGCTCTGATTTGTTATCAAAAGGAAGCATTTTTACTATAACAGCTCTACTTAATATGAGTGCCACAGATATACCTAGTAAAGACCAAACCGCTATATAGAATATGACTCTTTTGGGTTTTGATATAAGAAGGGGTTCTACCATTTTACAATATAGTTTCCAAAATACGGTATCTTTTATGTTTATAACAGGTTTTTCGCTTTTGTCGTGATGGTTTTCATGCTTCAAAAATTTATAAGCGGCCCATGGGGTAATGGTAAAAGCCACCCACAGAGAAAATAGTATTGCGGCACTAGCATTTACAGGTATTGGTCTCATATAAGGACCCATGAGACCACCTACAAAAGCCATTGGCATCAAAGCGGCTATGATGGTAAACGTTGCAAGTATAGTAGGGTTTCCAACCTCATCGGTAGCCCTTACGATAGCGTCGTGTTTTGGAAGCTCTGGGAAAAATTCAAACCATCTGTGTATATTTTCTACTACCACAATAGCGGCATCCACCAGTATACCGATAGAGAATATAAGAGCAAAGAGTGTTACCCTGTTGATGGTAAATCCATACAGTTTACTGAAAAATAGTGCAAAAGCAAGCGTTACTGGTACGGCTATTGCCACTATAGCAGACTCTCTGAGACCTAGAGCCACAGCTATAAGAAGTATAACGGAAGCCGTGGCTATAAAAAGGTGCTCTATAAGTTCGTTTGACTTATTTTGGGCGGATTTACCATAGTTTCTTGTAACGGTTATATGAAGGCTAGACGGTATCACCGTACCTTTTAAGGAGTCTACCTTTTTTAATACATCGTTTGCCACGTTTACTGCGTTTGTACCGGCCCTTTTTGCTATAGATATAGTTACAGCTGGATACATCGGAGAGCCGTAGCGCTTAGAGGCAGCGCCAAAACCCATAGTTACATAGTCGTGAACCCCACCAGGACCATCTGTTATGGTAGCTATATCTCTTAGATAAACAGGTTTTCCGCCATACCATCCTACCACTAAGTCTTCCAAATCTTCTTTTGACCTTATGAAATTTCCGGTTTTTACATAGTAAAGAGTGTTGTTTTGGTTTACATAACCGCTTGGTAATTCTTGGTTTGCCTCTTGGATTATATGTACTACGTATGCAGGAGATAGCCCGTAAGCAGCTTCTTTTGCTGGGTCTAAAAGCACTCTTAATTTTCTTGGCTGACCACCGTATATTTTTACTTGGGCTACGTTTGGCACTGTTTTTAGCTCGTTGTCTAGAGTATCTGCAATCCTTCTTAAGGAATAGTAATCATACCCTTTACCCCACAAAGTAAGTGTCATAATAGGTACATCGTCAATGGACCTTTCCTTTATAAGAGGTGGAAGCTGGACACCAGGGGGAACCAAGTTTAAAGATGCCATCATTTTGGCGTTTAGCTCTACCAAAGCTTTTACTGGGTCTGTGCCTACGTGAAACCTTGCGGTCACAAGACCATAACCATCTCCAGAAGCACTATATATATAGGAGATATCTTTTAATTCCCAAAGCTTTTTCTCTAATGGGGTAACCACCCTTTTCTCTACTTCTCTTGGAGCGGCACCAGGATAAGGTATCATTATGTCTATCATCGGAACCACAATATCTGGGTCTTCTTCTTTTGGAGTGGTTACAACCGCATATACACCAAGTGCCAAAAGAACCAGTATCATTATGGGGGTAAGTTTAGAATCTATGAAGTATTTTGCTATCCTTCCGGCTATTCCGTACATATTTACTCTCCTATTTTACATTTATCACAGACGTTGTATACGTTTCCTTCTACTATTCTATCGCCAGGTTTTAAACCGGATAAGACTACATAGCTATCTCCTACTCTTTGACCAAGTTTTACAAACTGCATATGGGTTATGTTGTTTTTGTCTACGAGCCACACCGCATCTATGTCGTCCCATTTAAACAACGCATCTTTTGGTATGGTAACCACTGTTTCTTGGCTTTTAGGAATATAAACTTTTGCATAAAGCCCGCTTGTTATGCCGTCTTCGTTTAGTATATCTATTTTTACATCAAAAGTGTGGGACATTGGATTTAAAGCTTTGGACACCTCTTTTACCGTACCTTCCACCGTTTTATCTATACCGCCTATGTATACTTTGAGAGTTTGTCCTGGTGTTATTTTGTTTATATACTTTTCTGGTAATGCCACATCTACTCTGTAAGGGGGTTTGTCTATCATCATAAGTGGCATACCCGGGGCTGCTATATCTCCTACGTTTACATTTTTCATATAAATACAGCCTGAAAATGGAGCTGTTATATTTGCATAAGCTAAGTTTGCTCCAGCAGCCGATGCTCCAGCTTTAGCAGCCAATATAGCGTTTTTAGCTTGTTCTACCATTGCTTTTGCAGCTTCATACTTTGCTTTTACCTCGTCATACTCTTGTCTAGTTACTGCTCCTGTTTTTATAAGCCTTTGAAACCTTTGATAGGTTTTTGATATGGCTTGTAAGTTGGCTTCTGCTGCTTTCATTTGGTCTTGGGCTTGTTTGGCACCGTAGTTAGCTTGAGCTACCATACTAGATATATCTTGAGTGTCTAATTTTACAAGAAGCTGACCTCTTTTTACACAATCACCGTCTTTTACGTAAACTCCTATAACCTTGCTCATAAGCCTTGTAGATATTGCAGCATGGTTTTTTGCGCTTACTACACCATCAAATTCTTCTTCTAAAGGTGTGGAAGAGCTTACCGTTATAACTTTTACATTTGAGATGACTTTTGGTTTTATGGGCTTTTCACCGGGAGAAATCTTATGCTCAAAAAATCCGCCTAACCATAGTATTATAACCACCATGGGTATTATGAAATAAAGGACATACTTTTTGAGGGTGTTCATATTACTTTACCTCCTTGTTTAATAGTCCAGCTTGATATAGGCTTTTTATGTAAGCTAAATTGCAATCATACATGGCTTTTGCAAAATCAAACCTCGCCTTATCGTATTGGGTCTCGGCATCTATAACATCCGTTATTTTTGCTAACCCGACTTTGTATCTTTGGTCCATCACCTTTAGGGTGGCTTTTGACTCCTCTTTTTCTTTTTTGGCATACTTCATCATAGCCAGTGCGTTTTCATAATCTGCTAAAGCTTTGTTTATTTTGAATATAGACCCTTTCGCCATATAATCTATATAAGAGCTAAGCATTAATTTTTGCTCATTTATGCTTCTTATCTTGTTAAAAGCCGTCAAACCATCGAATAGATTCCAATTTACACCAACGCCTACCATATAACCGTTGGCGGTAGCTCCAAAGGGTGTTGAGTTGTCAAAGAGCGAATATGAAGCAAAAGCTCCCACTTGAGGTAGATAATCGCCTATATACGCTCTTCTCATAGATTTTAAGGCTTTCAACTTTTCTTCCATGGATTTTATCTGGGGTTTTTGATATACAGCGCTTATAAGAGCTTCTCTATCTATGTGATTTGGGCAGTATAGATTTCCCTTTAAATCCACATCTTTATAAGGTTTATTCATTAGCAAAAACAAAGCTCTTTTAGCAGTCTTGTAGTTGTTTTTGGCTTCTACTAGTTTTTGTTCTGCTTGATGAAGATATACTTTTGCCCTTAACGTGTCTGAGAAAAGTGCCATACCAGTTTTATAGTAGGACTCAGCCATATCTACGTGTTTTTGTGCATCTTTTACGGCTTGGGTGGCAAGTTTTATACCTTCTTTTGCCAAAAGCCCTCCTAAGTAAGCTTTGTATACGTTGTAAACGATATCTTGCTCTGTTTGATTTAGCTCTTTTTTAGTGCTTTTAAGAGCATGATAAGAAGCATTTTCATAAGCTTGGACTTTACCACCCATCCATATAGGTATTTGTAAATTTAGCTGGGTTTGATAAAGTTGCGAAGCACCGGGGTTGTTAAAAAAGTCTTGCATAGATTGGAATGCACTACCTACCATATAAGGGGTTGTATATGGTGCTTGGAAAAATTGAGGCGGTGGGCTTGGAAACTGAAGGCTTCTTGTGTCCATTCTGTTCATTATGCTCCAAGGGGCTATGTTGGTGCGGTTAAAAGATGTTTGTAGGCTAAGTCTTGGGAAAAGCATACCCTTTACGCTTTCTAATTGATATTCTTTTGATTTTACATCGTATTGTTTTGCCTTTATGGCAAGGTTGTTTTTAAGAGCTTCTTTTATAGCGTAGTCTAAGGTTATATCTTGGGCTAGCGATAAATTTATAAACGCCAAAAAAGACAGCCCAAACGCAGTATATTTTAACATCATATCATCGCCTCCTAAATAAATAATTTAGCATAATTAATAACTTCTAACCACATAGAATATAATATGATATCATAAGTTAAGAATATAAGAATATTCTAATATTCTGAAAATGATAAAAACAAGTTTTTAAGCATATCCAAGCTTGTCTCTTATAACGTCAAAAAAGCTTATGTTATCTAAGCTTATCGTTTTACAAACGACATCAGAACGTTTTACAAGCACCACGTCTTCTTTTGATATATTAAAAAACTCTTGACCATCGAGGGTAAGATAAGCTTCTTTTGTTTTATCTCCTAGTTTTAGGCTTATAAGAGCATCGGAGGACAAAACTATTGGTCTTACCGAGATAGTGTGAGGACATATGGGTACCAGCAACATATTTTGAAGCTCAGGGGTGAGTATTGGTCCTCCGGCAGAGAGAGCGTAGGCGGTAGAGCCAGTGGGTGTTGATACTATAATCCCATCTGCTCTTAAATTTGCTATCACATGATTTTGCTGATAAATCTCTATGTCTATAAGCCTTGAAAGATAAGACCTAGCTAATACAGCATCGTTTAAATAGGCCCCCAAGTATTTATTGTTTAGATGAACATCTATCATCATTCTATCTATAATTTTATATTTACCTTGAACGATAAGCCCTAGCATATTTTTGGCGTCTTTTTTTGGTATCTCCGTTAAAAACCCTAACCTTCCAAGGTTTATACCCACTATCGGCAACGGCTTGCCAACGCTTTTTTGAAGGTTTGCAACATGCCTTGCCGCATTTAAAAACGTCCCATCCCCACCAATTACCACGATAATATCGGCATCTTCTTTTTTATCCACCACCTCTTGCCCCATCACCTTAAGCTCTTGCTCTATATACTTTGCAAACTCCCTTGCCATACTGTCTTCTTTTATATAAAAGCTAAACTTCATCTTCTTAAAAGCCATAAAACTATTTTAAAGCCAAATTGTTTTAAGGATTGTGTTATATTTAAATAAATTAAGATAAAGGTTAAATTATTAGCTTTCATTTGCAAAATAAACCAAATTTAGAACTGGCATATAATTTGGAATATAAAACTTCCTAATAGTTTAGCTTTTAATAAAAAGCAATGTATAATAAAATTTATGCTAAAAGAACGTATTGAAGAGGTGTATGAAAAGATAGAGAAAGCCGCTTTAAAAGCATCAAGAAAAAAAGAAGAGATAAAGCTTTTGGGGGTTACAAAGACGGTAGCTCCAGAAATTATTAGAGAGGCCTATCAATTAGGTATTAGGCTTTTTGGAGAAAACAAAGTCCAAGAGTTTTTAGGAAAGTACGAAGCATTGAAAGACCTTGATATAAAATGGCATTTTATAGGAGTGCTCCAAACAAACAAAGTAAAGTATCTAAAAGACAAGGTAAAGCTGATACATTCGGTAGATAGAAAGGCCCTTGTGGATGAGATTTCAAAAAGGATGGAGCATATGGATGTGCTTGTTGAGGTAAACGTAGGGGATGAGGCTTCTAAGTCTGGTGTAAAAGAAGAGGATTTAAAAACCTTGACAGAGTATATACTCTCAAAACCAAACATCAACTTAAAAGGGCTTATGTGTGTACCGCCATTTTTTGAAGATAAAGAGAGAGTTCGTCCTTTTTTTAAAAAGCTAAGAAACTTAAAAGAGGAATTGGAAAAAACCTTTAATATAAAACTAGAAGAGCTTTCTATGGGGATGTCTCATGATTTTGAGATAGCCATAGAAGAGGGGGCTACCATTGTTAGGATAGGCACATACCTTTTTGGCCAAAGGGATTACTCAAAGAAAGCCTAAATGAACCTTGCAAGAAAGATATTTGAAGCCAACAACTTATTTAAACTAATTGAAAAAGGTGATAAAATCCTTGTAGGTTTTTCGGGTGGGGTTGATTCTGTGGTGTTGTCTTATTTGCTTTTTAGATTAAAAGATGTTTTTGGTATAGATATAGCCCTTGCTCATTTTAACCATAAGCTAAGAGAAGATGCCGATGAGGACGAGGCTTTTTGTGTGGAGTTTGCTAAAAGCTTAGATATGCCAATATATGTGGGAAGCTACGATATAAAATCTTTAAAAGGAAACAAAGAAGAAAACGCCCGTAAAAAAAGATACGAGTTTTTAAATAGAATCGCTAAAGAAAAGGGTTTTAACAAGATAGCCACGGCTCATCACTTGGATGATTTGGCAGAGACCATGATACTTTGGTTTGTAAGGGGTGGAGGGTTAAAAGGCTTGGCTGGGTTTAAGGCTTTTCAAAATAACATCATAAGACCTCTTATAACAACCACCAAAGAAGAGATAAAAGCTTTTGCGATATCTCAAAACCTTAGGTGGAAAGAAGATTACACAAACTACGATGAGAGTATATCAAGGAACCTTATAAGGCATAGGGTAATACCCATTTTAAAAACCATAAACAAAAATTTCCTTCACATCGCTTTTCAAGAGTCTTTGATACTTCAAGACGAAGAGGCATTCTTGGATTCTTACACTTCTAATGTTATAAAAAGTATAGATGTTTTTGATATAAAAAGCCTAAAACAACAGCCAAAAGCTATACAAAGGCGTATAGTAAGAAAAATATTTAAAACAAAAACCTTTCAAAAAACAGAGCTTGTTTTAAAGCTTTTAGAAAACAAGAAAAAAATAAAATTATCTAAAGATAATATGCTATTTGTCAAGAATGGCAAAATAGTATTGATGTATGATAAAAGCAACGACAAATAGCTTATAAGTCTATAACACTATACCTCCTTCAAATATATTTAAATATAAAGGTTTGCAATTTACAAAAGGTTTTTGAGATTCCTCAATAGAAACAGCTCTTATATTCTCTGTTATCAGTGGTAGACTTGTTATAAGAGAACTTTGGTTTGTTTGTCTTGTGTTTATTGCCTATCATCTTTAGCAAATTGCTTACAATCACAAACAGGGTTGCGATAGAATCTTCATAACCTAAGTTTTATTAGGCTCATATAGAGATTTTTAAAAATTATCTTATAGTAGGCTTTTTGATACTTTATATCATGTTTAAATTGGAAAGTTGGATTAAGTTTAAAATAATCATTGCAGTATAAACGTGGAGGTTTGCAATGCCTAATTTAAACAAAGATGTTTTAAATAGACTTGACATATTGGCCAAATATTTAGCTAGCTCTATAGAAGATAAAATTAAAAAATTAGAGAGTAACAAAAAAACGATGTCACAGTTAATGTTATCTTAGAAAAATTTATTGAAGCTGTTCGTCAACATGAAATATACATAGACAATTTAAGAAAGCTTATGAGCGGTGAATTGGATTGGACACCACCTCGATACACTGAATGCAATTTTGGTAAAATATATTATAGCTTTGATGATAATTACATATTAAATAATTACGGAGAGATGGCACACAGAATCTTTAAAAGATTAGGAGATATTCATAGAGATTTTCATCACATTGCTGAAAGTTGTCTTCATTGTAACAACGATCAAGAGTTAAAAATTCTTATTACAGAGTTATTCTCTAAAAGTAGAACGCTTCTAGATACTTTGTCAAGTCTGATAGCTCATATTGAGCAAAATGAAACATAATATAAATCATAAAAAAGTACAATACCTAAATTAACTATGGCAAACTTATCTTGCTTATTTCGCTTATTTGTATGCTTATGCTATAAACCTTGGTATACTTGTAAGTTTTAGCTTTTTGAAAACTAGTGAGGGGAAAGTATGGAGTTAATTTTTTACCCGAAGTATTATTCTTCTCTTTTCTCTTGTTGTCTTTTCTCTTGTAGATACACATGTAACCATCTATATTTTTGTTTTTGCCTTTCTCCTAGTTTTTTTCCTTTTTAAATTTTCATCTACAATATCTTCTACATGCCTTATTATTTGCTCTAAGCTACTTTTATTGCTACTCCACGTAATGCTAAAATATTCACCTTTCTCCTCTATTTTTTCATCAAACCTTCTAAGAACTTTCTTATCTAATAAATCTAAGAAGTAAACATCTTGATTTTGTACTATGGCATCTAATAACCGATATCCTTTTTCTGTAAATGGGTATCCTTCTATATCATTTTTCTTTATATATTTATAAAGCTTATCGCTAATAACTATTCTAGGATAAATTGCTATTTCTTCCTCTAGTTTATGAGCTTCTATTATTCCTTCTCCAAACAATATTTTTTCCTCTTCATTTGGCCAATACATTTTGCCTATAGTGACCGCGCCACGTAAACAAAAATCTATTTCCCAAAATTTATCCTGTAAATATCTTAATATTAAGAGTAAGTGAGGTAAATTGTGTTCTTCTTCTTTCATTATAAAGGCAAAACTATCGGAAAAATAGAAACTTCTAATAGATAATTTGCCGTGTTTACTTGGTTCTTTCTCGTTAGTAAATTTTGGATTAATCTTAAAAACCTCAATCAAGCGTTTAAATCTTTCTTGATTTGTTGTTATGCTTCTTACAAACTCTGTAGTACCAAGTACATCTAAGTATGCCACGAAACAATCTTCCATAAAAAAATTTTCTTCCATAAAAATAACATATTTTTTGTTTTTGGTAGTATTTATTTTTTTTCAAAAGTATAAAAATGTAAATATAAAGTTTCACAATATAGATTAATTTCTTTTTGTTCTATATTGATTTTAATTTTTTTCTATATTATTTCCTTGAATTTCAATTTCTCGTTCTATTGGATAATCTGCTATCTCATTACTTTTCATTTCATTTATTATTTTAATACAAATATCTTTACTAGATTTTTGCTTATCTAATATATCTTTAAATTTTTTATACGTAGTTTTATTTTTTTTATTTTTTTTATTTTCTTTATTTTCTTTATTTTTCAAAATTTCATCAATAGGCTCATTATATGTTGAAAAGAATAAAAATTTTTTACAATTGTGATTAATGAATTCCTCAATTGCTTTACACAAGCCATTTTTATCTTTGATATAATTAGCATTGCCGCCACCATGGAATCTTTCTTTAGCTTCTATAAAAAGACATTCATCTTTATGTTGAATGAACATATCTCCTTCGCGCTTGCCAGGCTCTGGTACCACCCTATCGAAGATATCACTAAATCTGAAATAAAGTTCTGTTGTCATCCACTTTTCACATTTGTATTGATTTTTTCCTTTTTCTTCTTTATCCTTTGGTGCAGGTGCATTCTTTATTTTTAAAAACTTTATTCTATTTTCCTTAATGAAATTTTCTATTTCTTCTTTTACACAATCTATAAGACTTTTAGACATTATATAATTATAACATTAAGAGTTAAGATGCTTGTGAATAAATTATAAGTGCATTAATTTATCTAAGTATTTTCTTAGTAGAGTATCAATGTAATCTATAGAATAGCCTAACTTCCAATTTTAATTTTAAATCCTAGACTCATAGAATGTATCATAATTTGACAAGCATGCCATAGATAAGAGCCAATAAAAAGAAATTTATTTTAACTGTGAAACCTTGAAGCTCTTATTTTTCTATTACCCATGAATGATGCACTTGCCCCATCCAATATATTCTACTAAAAGCCGTTGTTGTTTGAGTTTGGCGAAATTAGAAGCTTTATAACCTAATAACCCAATCAACCACGCTACCACAATACCTTACGCACATATATCAACTACAAATCATTGATAATCAGTGTGTGCCATAACTGTGCCATAACGAGTTTAAATAAGATAAAATGAATTGATAATAAAGTGTATAAACTTTATTATAGCGAGCCAAAAAGTCAGATAATTGTTTAAGAAGGAGTTTAGATTGATTGTCAAGGATTTCTATGATTATGTTTAAGGCGACGAGCGGATTTGAACCGCTGTAAAAGGGATTTGCAGTCCCGCGCCTCGCCTCTCGGCCACGTCGCCTACTTTGGATAAATATTATATTATAGTGTATTTGCATAACTTATGCAATTGTTTTTAAAAGCTCGCTTATGCTGCTTGCCGGGTTTAAGCAAGTGTAGTCTTTGCAGGCTATAAATTTGCTATCTTGAGATTCTTCGTGGTATGGGACAATATTTGGTATGTAGTATTTATAAAGATTGAGGATTTCTTTTTGGGCTTTTGGTAATGGCATAGAAAGTAGAAGTTGATAACCGTTTTTGTACAACAAAAAGCTTGTCATGAAAAAACTGCATGCGGTAGGATTTTGAGACAACATGCTTCCATAAAGGGATGATAGCACGTTGTAAAGATGTTCATAATCATCTTCTTTGGTTATAAAAAATAGTTCTACCAGATTTTGTGCCATAACAGAGTTGCCAGATGGTATAGCCCCATCGTATAAGGGTTTTTGCGGTATAATCACATCGGCACTAATATTTAGATAAAATCCACCTGAGGTTTTATCCCAAAGTTTTTGAATGGCTTCGTTCATAAAGTATTTGGCTTTTTCTAAATACTCTTTTAAAAATGTGGCCTTATATAGTGATAGGTAGGCTTTTATTAAAAAAGCGTAGTCATCTAGCATAGGCTCTATATGTTGATTATGGTTTATGACGTGGGCAAGGGGAGTCTTCGAAATGAGATTTAAGTTTTTAATGGCTATGTTTAGAAATTCATTTTCTTCAAATACAAGGTAAGCCTCTGTCAAAGCAAAATCCATCATGGCGTTTTGATCAAGGAGTATTTTGTCGTCTATAAGAGGTTTTGGTCTTTTATCTCTAAAAGCTTTTAAAGGCTTTAGCTCATCTTCAAACTTTGTGCTTGGTTCTTTGGCGTATATTATATTTTTGCCTGTGGGTATTTTTTTAGCTTCATCTAAAAAGTTTCCTTCTTTTTTAATGTTAAAAAAGCTTATAAAATCTTCCGCTTTTTCTTTTAATATATCTTTAATCTCATCGTAGGTCCAAAGATAGTACCCACCTTCTTCACCCTCTGTGTCTGCATCCATGGCAGTGTAGAACAATCCGTCTTTGTAAAGGTTTTCTTTTACAAAACCTACTATCTTATAAACGGTATCTTTAAAAATTTCATTTTTTGTAAGCCTGTAAGCCTCTGAGTAAGCTAGTATACTCATAGCTTGGTCGTAGAGCATCTTTTCAAAATGTGGCAAAAGCCAATATCTGTCTGTAGAATATCTATGAAAACCACCGCCCACGTGGTCCCAAATGCCACCTTTTCTCATGTGTAATAGCGTTGATAGTGCCATATCTTGAAATGGTTGTCTTTTGCTTTTAAGAAGAAGTAAAACGTTTTGAAGGCTTGGAAATTTTGGAGCTTCAGAAAATCCACCAAATTCTTCATCGTATCTGTGGGCAAGGCCAAAAAGTGCTCTATCTATGAAATCTTCATTTATCTCTCTTTTCTCAAGAGAGCTCATAAAATATTTAAGTTGTTCTACGACTCTTTTTGATTTTTCAATAATGTTTTGATAGTCTTTATCCCAGAGTTCTTTTATTTGTATTAAAAGCTTTAAAAAATGTGTTTTTGGAAAATATGTACCTGCAAAAAAAGGTTCTTTGGTGGGCGTTAAAAATACAGATAAGGGCCAACCGCCGGAGTTGTTTAAAAGTATGCAGTATTCCATATAAAGACTATCTATATCTGGCCTTTCTTCTTTGTCTACTTTTATGCTTACAAAATGATTATTTAGGAAAGAAGCTATTTCTTCATCTTCAAAGCTTTCTTTTTCCATCACATGACACCAGTGGCACGAAGAATAGCCTATAGACAAAAATACCGGTTTATTCTCTTTTATGGCTTTTTCAAAGGCTTCTTCTGACCACGGGTACCAGTCTACTGGGTTGTAGGCATGCATTTTAAGGTAAGGGCTTTTTTCATTTATAAGTCTGTTTGGTTTTGATAAGTTTGTTTTGTTTTCCATGCTTTAAATATAAAAATTAGATATGTATTTAAAATGTTTATAATCAGCTAAGAAAGTTTTTAAAAAAAGTTTCTTTATCTATTATAGCGCCAGCAGCGTTGTCATGGCCTCCGCCCCCAAGGGATTCTGCTACTTTTCTCGCTGAGCCGTCTATGCTTCTAAAAGATAATTTTACAAAATCAGAAGTTATGTAAAATATACAAGCTATGTTGTGCTCTTCAGCTATGAGACTACCTATCTCGCTTTGATATACAGGCGTGTTTATGGCTGGTATCTTTTGATCGTTTATTGTGATATAAAGTGGGGAGTTTGTCCAAGATTCTTTTAACCTAGATACCATAAAGTTTTTGTACTCTGAAAGTATTTTGCTTTTGGAGGCAATTTCATTTACATCTTCTTTTAGAAATTCCTTCATAGCTTCTGGGTTATCGGTATACATGTATAGAAAATCGTTTATCTCGTCGGTATTAGGATACCTCCAAAGCCATATATCTCTATCTTTTACTATGTCTACTATGAGCGGTATATCTTTGTTTACAATAGTTTTATAGGTGAGGGATGCTCCACTTTCCTTTGGGTCGTATATAAATGTAACAAAATCATACTCTATGTGTGTGGGTTTATCTTCTTCGATGGGTTGGCCTATAAATTTTGATATTACGTTAGCGGCGGTTTTGTGGTGGTCTATTATAATCACTTCGGTATAACCTTGTTTTTCTTGCCTTAGACTCTGAAGGTACATTAGGTCATCCCACTTTGGTGCTATGTCCAAAAACCATATTTTTGAAACCTCTTTAAAATTTTGTCCTTCTTGAGGTAAATACTTGCTTAAAGCCTCTTTTACGCTGGTGCCGTGGTTTAAAGGGATAAAAATTATGTTGTCTTTGTCTTTTAGATACTCCTTTAATATGGCGGCGGACATCGTGCCATCTATACAGCTTTTATGAAAAAAGCATATCTTAGTCATTTTAGCTTGTTTTTGAGTATGTCACCTAGTTTGAAGCCGGATGAGGAGTCGTTTACTTTTATGAAGTCGTTTTGATCTTTTTGTTCTTTTTGCTGCTTTTTAGACTCTTGCTGTATCATGCTAAAGGTGATTTTTTCCTCTTTTGGGTTTACTTCCAGCACCTTAACGTTTATCTTTTGGCCAGGCTCTAAGTTGGTGTTTTTGGGTATCTCAGATATAGGCAATAGCCCATCGATTCCTTCTGGCAGCTCCAAAAACGTCCCAAAGGGTCTTACCTCTTTTACCATAAGCTCTACTTGCTGTCCTGGTTTATACTTCTGTGGAATTATGCTCCATGGGTTTTGAGTGAGTTGTTTTAAACCAAGCTTTACCTTTTTACCATCCAAACCTAAAACCATAAACTCTCTTTCTTCGTTTGGGGTAAGTATCTCTTCAGAGCGAGCGTTTTTAAACCAAGACATATCTTGTTTTTTCACTATACCTTCAACGTTTGGAGCAAGTTCTATAAAAGCTATATTTGGATGTACAGTTTTAACTTTTCCTTTTACTACGGTGTTTGGAGGGTTTGCTTTTACAAATTCTGCTGCTGGGTTTTCATCAGAAGTCAATATGTTTACGTCTACTCGTTTTTTATCTCTATCCAATTTAGTAATTACAAGCTTTAGTTTGGTGCCACGTTTTAAGGATTTGGTGTTGATATTTTGCATATTTTCTTCTGGGACAAGCGCAGTGATGCCTTCGTTGAGCTCTACGAAAAGACCTTTTCCTTTTCTATAAAAGGATACTTTTCCTTCTGTTTTGTCGCCTTCCTTTAAATCAAAGGTTTCCCATGGACTCTTTTTGGGCTTTTTAAGGCTTAGTATGAGAAAATCACCTTTTTTGGCTTTTTTCACAACTCTTAACTCTAAAGTGTCGCCTTCTTTTAGCTGGGTACCTTTTGGTATTTCATAAGAAGGGACAAAACCTCTTACATTTTCTTTTAAAAGCACGGTAACACCTTTGGATGGGTCTACTTTTACAACTTTACCTTCTATCGTAGAGCCCACTTCTAAAGAATTTATAAATTCTTGCTGTTTGGCCTTCTTTTCAATATACTCATACTCTTTGTATGAAACGTTTACCATTGGTTTACCGTTTTCGTATATAGCTTTTGTTATTAGTACATTTAGTTTATCGCCAACTTTTACATTTTTTGGGGCTTCAGAGAACGGCATAAATACTTTTATATCTTCAAACTGCGCCAAAAATCCATTCCTTACCTTTGAATCTATGGTTATCTCTATAGGTGTCTTATCTTCCATAGCCTTTTTAGCTGCCACAAATCCTTTTGAAGACTTGAGAGGTTTTGTAGAAAGTATTGGATTTTCTAAACCTCTTAGCTTTATAATAACAGCTTCCACTTCTTGACCTATTTCTACATCGCCTATCTCATGCTTTCTTATGATACCTTCTATCTTGTAGCCTATATCTATGTAAACGTTTGAGTCCGTAATTTTTACCACAGACCCTTTGACTATGCTTCCGGGTGAAAGTTGTTCTTCTTGAGCTTTAAGTAATTCTTCAAACTCTGTTACCATGCTAGTTTTGCCTCCAATCTAAATTTATAATTAATAAAAGCTAAAAAATTATTCATAATCAAACTTCTTTGCCTCTTTCCAATGCATATCCATCTCTTCTAAAGTTGCTTCTTTTAAAGACTTCCCATTTTGTTTTAGGCTTTTCTCAACAAAGTTAAACCTCTTTACCATCCTATCGTTTGCTTTTTGAAGAGCTCTTTCTGCATCTATGCCCAAAAATCTCCCGTATTCTACTATAGCTATTAGTATATCACCAAATTCGTGTTCTATTTCTTGGAAAATACCATTTTCTATAGCCTCGTTTAGCTCTTCAAGCTCTTCGTTTAATTTTTCTTTTACTTGGTTTATATTTTCAAAATCAAAACCTACTTTTGCCATTCTGTCTTGAATTTTTTGGCACCTCATGAGAGCGCACATGGATTTTGGTATACCATCCAGAAAATATTCTCTTTTTTCTGCCTTTTTGTGTTCCCAGTTTTCTAAAACAGAGCTTGCCTCTTCGTTGCCAAACACATGAGGGTGCCTTTCTATCAATTTTTTTATTAAAAGCCCAAAAACTTCGTTTATATCAAATTCACCGTTTTCTTTTGCTATTTGAGAATGAAATACCACTTGAAGTAGCAAATCTGCCAACTCTTCTTTTATAGCGCTTGTGTCTTTTGACTCTATCGCATCTACCAGCTCGTAAGCTTCTTCTATAACGTACTTTATGAGGCTCTCATGGGTTTGTGCTTTGTCCCACGGGCAATTTTGCCTTACTTTTTCAAAGGTTTTGATTAGATCTTCCAATATACAACTCATTTTAAAAAAATTATTATAAGGCTTAAATTTATAAAAAGCAATGTTTATTTTCTACGTTTTTTAAAGTACTTAGAAATACATTAAAATATATGATATACATTATAAAAATGTCTTCTTATTTTAATATATTTATATAAATTGATAGGGGGCGAACGGTTTCGACGTTGGAGCGCCGGGCAGATGATAGCAGGTCAGGTGGCAACTGTGATAGCCAAAACAAACAGCTCCCGAAGCTGAACTCGCTCTCGCTGCTTAATTAACAAGCAGCGCGTCCTTGCTGGTCTTGGTACCTTGGCTAGCTATGGGCGTCAGAGAAAGGTACCCTGGTTGGTGATTTGCTACCTTGCGCCAAACCAGTACAAAGGTAGCCTCCATGCGTGGTTTTTCATAGGTTTTACCACAACCTGGAGCAACATAAAACCTATGTAAGCCTGTAGAAGTCATTTGTCCCGGTTCTGACGGACGCGGGTTCGATTCCCGCCGCCTCCACCATAAAAAACAAAAGCTGGTTTTTTAAGAAAGTTTTACTCTATATATTGTCAACCTTTTATAAGTTAATGTTAACAAAAAATTAAAAAACATTATGCTAAAATATTGATTGGTGATTATTTGATTTTTGGAGGTTTGCAATGGCTAATTTAAGCAAAGATGTTTTATATAGGCTTGACATATTGGTCAGCTATATAGAAGGTGTGCTTAGCAATTTGGAAGACAACAAACAAAGCGCTGTCGCTGTTAGTAATATTTTAGAAAAATTTACTGAAGCTGTTCGTCAACATGAAATATATGTATATAACTTTAGAAAGCTTATGAGCGGAGAATCGGATTGGATACCGCCTCAATATACTGAGTGCAACTTCGGTAAAATATACTATGGTTTGGATGATAAATACATATTAAATACTTACGGAGAGACGGCACACAGAATCTTTAAAAGACTAGGAGATATTCATAAAGATTTTCATCAAATTGCAGAAAATTGTCTTCATTGTAAAAACGATTACGAATTAAAGCTTCTTATTACAGAGCTAGCGTCTAAAAGTAGCATGCTTGTGGATACTTTGACAAGTCTGTTATCTAGTATTGAGCAAAATTGAATGAAATAGAAATCATATTTGAAATAAAAATAACAAATTCTTATAGCACAAATCTATTGCATAGGTTAAAATAAAGATATTAGCTTATTTGGAGGTAAATATTAAATGGCAAAAATCTATTACGATGAAGATGCTTCTTTGGGTATTTTGGCTATGAAAACAGTAGCCATAGTGGGTTATGGTTCTCAAGGGCATGCCCATGCTCTGAATCTTAGAGATAGCGGTATAAGGGTGATAGTTGCTTTAGATGATAAAAGCCCGCATAGAAAAACTGCCATGGATGATGGATTTAGCGTCTATACTACGTCTAGGGCTACTCAAGAAGCAGATGTAATAATGATATTAACACCGGATACGGTGCAACCAGCTGTTTACAAAGAATGTATAGAACCAAATTTAACGCCTGGTAAAGCTATAGCTTTTGCTCATGGTTTTAACATACACTTTGGTCAAATAGTACCACCAAAAGATATAGATGTGTTTATGGTTGCTCCCAAAGGGCCTGGACATTTGGTAAGATGGATGTACGAAGAAGGTAAAGGCGTGCCTGCGCTTGTATCTATCCATCAAGACGCCACCGGTTCTTGTAGAGATATAGCCCTTGCTTATGCTAAGGGAATAGGTGCCACAAGGGCTGGTGTTATAGAAACTACTTTTAGAGAAGAAACTGAAACAGACCTTTTTGGTGAACAGGCAGTGCTTTGTGGAGGTGCCACAGCCCTCATAAAGGCTGGTTTTGAAACGCTTGTGGAAGCTGGCTATCAACCAGAAATGGCTTACTTCGAATGTCTTCACGAATTAAAACTCATAGTAGACCTTATATATCAACACGGTATAGCTGGAATGAGATACTCTATATCGGATACTGCGAAATACGGTGATGTAACAAGAGGTGCTAGAATATACGAAGCGGTGAAACCTCTTATGAAGCAAATGTTAAAAGAGATTCAAGATGGTGAATTTGCGAGAGAATGGATATTGGAAAATCAAGCCAACAGGCCAGTTTACAATGCGCTTTTAAACAAAGACAAAGAGCATCTAGTAGAAAAAGTTGGTAAAGAGCTAAGACAGATGATGCCGTGGTTGTCTGGTAAAGAGTTAAAATGAATCTTACAAAAAGGCGTTATAAACTTAAGAAGCTTTATACACCAATGGGGCATGTGTTTGTAAAGATGCACATGTCCCCAAATGTTATAACCTTGCTATCTTTGGCTTTTGGTCTTACAAGCGCTTATTTTTTCTATATACATAAACCTCTTACCGGTGCATCTTTTCTTATAATATCTGGATTTTTAGATTTAATGGACGGTGTGGTGGCAAGGCTTGAGGACAGGGCCTCTAAATTTGGTGCTGCTTTTGATTGGATAGCTGATAAAACTGTGGATGGTTTTATCTTGGGTAGTATAGGTTTTTCATATGGCTCTCCTTTTATAGCTATAAGCGCTATCACATTTTCTATGCTTCATACATTTATAAAGCCTGTGGTGTATGCTGAGATTGGTTTTTCTGAAAGACAAAAGGGAAAAATAGACGATCCTTTGGAAGGGATAGGATTTTTTGGTAGACCAGAAACTCACATAAGCATAGTATTTTTTAGTATATTAGAGCGGATAAATCCCTTGTTTGGTCTTCATCTTGGTATAAAACTGATAGTCCTTTTTACCTTTGGCTCTCTTTTGATAAGAATATTGTATCTTTTGAAAAAATACGGTAAGGATTATGAATAATCAAGATAAACCTTATGTGATAATAGTATCGGAACTTACCCTTGATGGTAAACTGACTTTATACAGAGGAGCTTCTTCTAAAGAGCTTATGACTCTTATGGACGAGGAGGCTTACAGATACCTTCACGAGGTAAGGGCTAAAGTAGATGCCATAATGGTGGGTTGTGAAACCATAAGGACAGACAACCCAAGTCTAACAGTAAGATATGTAAAAGGAAAAAATCCCATAAGGGTAATACCTTGTTCTACGGCTAACATACCTTTTGACGCCAACGTATTGTCGAAAGATGCTCAAACCATTATAGCTACTACAAAAAGGGCTCCTGAAGAAAAGGTAAAAAAGCTCACGGATATGGGTATAGAAGTTTTGGTGGTAGGGGATTATCTTGTTGATTTTGAGCTTTTATTAAAAAAATTAAGAGAAAAGGATATAAAAAGCCTAATGGTGGAAGGTGGGTCTTCAATAAACTGGGAGCTTTGTAAACTAAAAGCCGTAAACGAGATTCGCATCATACATCTTCCGGTGATAGTGGGCGGTGAAAACGTACCTACGTTGGTAGGTGGAGAGGGCTTTAAAACGTTAAACAACATACTTCAACTTAGACTAAGGGCACACTTCAAAAGAGGATATCACCTCATAACAGAGTGGGAAGTGGTATAATAAGGTTATGAATTTTTGGAGGTATTTATATGATGGAAGAAAATCAAGAAGGTTATTACGCAGTGCCCTTCAGCATAGTAGGGTTGTTTCTTACAAATAAGGATGTAGAACAAAGTATTAGGGAGGAGATAAGCCCTGAAGAGCTTGAAAAACTTCAAGAGATAATAGCTAAAATGCTTTTTACCTCTGGAGTTAACGTGGCTTTGTATCCAGGTGTTGTACCACCAGACCAAGCTATGGAAGCGGTCAACGAGCTAGAAGACCTCATCATGGGTGAGGGAGAAGAGTGACAGCCAATAAGCCTATTTTTGTTGCCTTATGCGGCTTTTTGGGTCGCATGGGGAGCAGCATTATAGAGGTTTCTAAAAGCTACCAAGACCTTTTAATAAAAGCGGGTGTAGACAAAGAAGAGCATATAAAAGATAAAAGTTTTTCTTTGGAATATGTATCCTCTAATCTAAGGGATGTAATTAACTACGTTGATGTGGTGATAGAGTTTACCGGTAACGTAGATGTAGCCATACAAAATGCATTTGTATGCAAAGAGCATAGAAAACCCATAGTCATAGGTACTACAGGCTTTGGAGAGGAGCATCTTAACGTTTTGAAAGATTATGCTAAGGATATACCCATAGTTTTTTCTCCAAATATGAGTCTTGGTGTAAATGTATTGTTTAAGCTTTTAGAAATAGCTATAAAAGCCTTGAAAGGAAAAGGCTATGACATAGAAATATCTGAAATCCATCATCGTTTTAAAAAAGATGCACCATCTGGCACCGCTTTAAGGCTTTTAGAAATAGTTAAAGAGGAAATCCCAGGCTCTAAAGAAGCGTTTGGAAGAGAAGGGATGTCTCCAAGGGATGACAGCGAGGTTGGTGTTTTTGCTATAAGAGGAGGAGATGTTGTGGGAGAACATACTGTTTACATGCTTGGTATGGGGGAAAGGCTAGAACTCACCCATAGGGCTACCGATAGGAAGATATTTGCAAAAGGGTCTTTAGAGGCTGCTAAGTGGGTTTATGGAAAACCAAACGGATTTTATACCATGTTTGATGTGCTTGGATTATGAAAATCTATAGCCTTTTGCTGGATAAAACTTATAAGCCCTTGACGCTTATTGATTATAAAAAATCTTTCTTGTTAGAATATACGGAAAGGGCAACGGTGATTGAATACCATCCTTATGCTGTGATAAGGTCTACCTACAAAACCTACAAAGTGCCTATAGTACTAAAAACCAACGCCTTGTCAAAGACTTTTTATAAAAATATACCTACTCGTTATAATGTTTATGTAAGAGACAACTTTACCTGTGGATACTGCGGTAAGGTGTGTAGCGATAGCGAGATTACGGTAGACCATATAGTACCTGTATCGAAAGGTGGTAAGTGGACCTGGGATAATCTGGTGACTGCCTGTGAAGCTTGCAATGCCAAGAAATCCGATAACATTGTGATGCCGGTGTATATAAAGCCCCATAAGCCTCAGTATTTTACGCTTCTTTTGAAAGAGCATATAAAGAAGATGGATGAGGTTACTCTAAATATTATTAAGCCCTATTGCCAACATTACCTAAAAGAAATATCTTAAAATTTATGCTATAATATTAGCTTAAATTATTTTTAAAAGGAGTAATATTATGGCAGCATGTTTTGTATGTAATAAAAAGCCTGTTTATGGTAAAAGCGTGACGTTTTCTGCCGAGAGGAACTCTAGGGTTTTTAAACCAAACCTTCAAAGGGTCAAGATAAGGATGCCAGATGGTACCACAAAACGAGTTATGGTATGTACAAAATGTTTAAAGGCTGGTAAAGTAGTAAAAGCTGTGTAAACTATATATGACATAAAGCCTTTATAAAAGATAAAAATATATTATATTTTCTAACATGAAGGTATTTGTGGCAGGGGGCACTGGTTTTGTAGGGAAGTATGTGGTTGAAGCGCTATCTAAAACAAATCATTCATATTTGCTTTTAACTCGTAAAAAGGTTGATAAGCCACATGTAGTAGTGGATTTTTTTGATAAAAATAGTCTTGCAAAAGCTTTTGAAGAAGAAAAACCAGACGTTTTGATAAATCTTATAGGTATCTTAGTAGAAGAGCCTTCAAAAGGTATAACCTTTGAAAATATACACTATCTTTTACCAAAGACGTTGTATACAGTAGCAAAAGAACACGGTGTAAAACACATCGTTCATATGAGTGCTTTGGGAGTTTCAGAAGAAGCTCCTTCAATATACCATCACACTAAGCTTTTAGCTGAAAAATTTCTCATGTCTTTAGGTCTAGATTACACTATCGTAAGGCCTTCTTTGATAATAGGGCCAGAGCAAAGGCTTTTTAAAGATTTGGACTTCTTTGGAAAGTATTTTCATATAATGGCCCATCCTGGTATTTTGCCTTATTATTTTGCGCCGGTGGACGTTAGGGATGTGGCTTTTGTATTTGTGAAAGCTGTAGATGACCCAAATCTAAGAAATAAAATTATAGAGCTTTGCGGTAAAAAAGCTGTATCTTTTGACAAGCTTTTGAAAGATAGTTTTAAGCTTTTAGGAAGACATGCTTTGATATTGAGATTGCCAAAACCTCTTATGTATGTGAGCGGTGCTCTGGTGGAGAAAATAATAGAACCGCCACCTTTTAGCAAAGACCAAATCCTTATGATGTATAAAGATAACGTTTGTAAAGGCGAAAACCCATGGCCACTTATTGGAAAAGAGCCCATACCCTATGAGGATTCTTTGAAGTGGGCTATAGAAAACTATAAGTCAAAGACCTCTAAAACATAGTCTGAAGAGCTAACGTATAATCCCAATAATTTTTTAAGGTAGTTTGTCCGTTGGCGGTATCGTATATCAAGTTGGAATCTGGGTTTATAAAATCTGCCCCTAAAGATATCTTTGCAGATTCTTTGTCTATATAATATATTGCAAATATGCTAAGTCTGTTGATTTTTGCTTTATTTTGGTAGTTGTTGGTGTTTTCATCTGTTTCATATCTAACGGCGATAGATGGTTTTCCTGATATGATATTGCTAAAACCTACGTATTTATCGTATAGCAAAGCTGTCTGTACGTAGTATCCGGTAGCTTTTATGGGTGCTTTTACGGTATATTTGCTAAGGGACATTCCGTATGGTAAGCCCGTCATATTTGAATATCCTATCTGAAGGTTTGGTACGAAACTTTTAAGCTTTTTCTCAATAAGAAGGTCCGTGTCAAAGGATTTTGAATTTGTAGAGCCACTTTGGTTTGTAAATTTATCTTGCTCATAAGCAATACCCAAAGCTAATATATTCTTGTGGCCAAAGTATGTATCTTCATCCATATATCCTTCGTTATTTGAAAAGCCTAAAAACGTTGGGGATAGCTCAATTCTAAAACCGTATTTTAAACTTGGGGATGTAATGTTTCCATTTGATAACTCATAATCGTATCTTCCGTTTGCCACATCTACATAGTATTTTAAAGCGCTTTTAAACTTTGAACCCCATAAAACTACGCCCATATCTCTATAACCGTTTTGTATATTAGAGCCTATATCAAGGGGTGTAAACGGGTTTACAAACATGGGTCCTTTTAAAGAGCCATTCATTATGGCACTGTTTATGGTGCCTATTCCTTCCATGGTGGGTATTATGGTGTAATAGCTGTCTGTTAAAGATATGCGAGAATACGGGTCCATAAAAAGTCCAGTCATTATATTAAAAGCTTTTGAAAATCTTAAGTTTATATATGCGTCTTTTACAACACTTTGATGCATGCCTGTATGGGCTCTAGCTGTACCGTCTGGTTGTGTCAAATTGTTGTCTGAGAAATCAAAGTTTGCTCCAAACTGTACTATTTTGTTTAGCTTGCCCATAAAGTATATACGGGCGTTCTGCACTGAAAAGTTTGTAGAAGAGTGGTCTGTGGTGGTGATGGCTCCGTCTTTTTGAGCGAATATTTGAAGTTTGAGGCCAGCCATAACATCTTGCTGGCCTTGTTTTATCTCAAATCCAAATGATAAGCTAGTTAGTAAAGTGGCTAAAAATAAAGTTTTTAAGCTTCTAAAAGCCAAAACTAAATCCCATGTCGGCGTTTACGTCTTTTACCTCTTTTATATCCGGAAACTTTTGCTTTAGGGCCCTTTCTACGCCAGCTTTTAAAGTGAGAGTAGACATACCACAGCCTGAACAAGCCCCCATAAGTCTTACAAGGATAGTCCCATCCTCTTCTACACTTACAAGCTCTATATCTCCGCCGTCAAATCTTAGAGCAGGTCTTATTTCGTCCAAAGCTTCCTCTACTTCTTCTACTGTTGGTAAAGCCATAGGCGATACCTCCTATCAGCAAAAACCTTTTAAAGCTTCGTATGCTTTCATGGCCTTTTCAAATCTTTCGTTTATGACATCCCAGTTTAGAGAGTTTAAAAATGCATCTATATAAGGTGGGCGTTTGTTCTTTTGGTCTACATAGTAAGCGTGTTCGTAGGTATCAAGCACTATAAGTGGAATAAGGCCTGTAAGGTTGTATACGTTGTGAGCATCAAGGCCATTTACCATGAGCTTTCCTGAGAATATATCAAGACCCAACATAGCCCATCCTCTAAAGGCTATACCTGCTGCTTTTAGTTCTGCTACGCAGTTATCCCAAGAGCCAAAGTCTTCTTCCACTTTTTTCTTCAAAGCCTCAGAAGGAGCACCTTTTGGAGTAAGATGACCAAAATAAAGCTCGTGCAAAACTGTACCCATGTAGTTGAAGGTTTCTTCTACTTTTAACTCTCTGTATTCCGAGTAGTTTTGATTGGCTTTTGACCTATCTGAGAAGTTTAAGTCCGCCAGCTTATCTTGAGTTTCGTTAAACTTAGCCACATAACCTTTGTAGTGAGCTTCGAAGTGAGGCTCTATTTGTTCGTTGGATATACCGTTTAGATTTGATGGTTTAAGGTGATTTTTTGGTTCTAGCTTCATGTTTCTACCTCCGTAAAAATTTTAATAAAAAGGTACGTTTTTATGAGCACTAGTCAATGACTAATATTATATAAACTTTAAAATATCTTCTTTTGTGTTTATATTTGTAAAAGATATTAGATTTTTATCTATAAACTTTAAGTCTTCTTCCTTTAAAATATTTAATTCTAATGTATTAAATAGATTTTGGAAAGATAGTAGATTGTTTTCTATAGAATGTTTCACTCTATCTTTTATAGATGGATCATATATAGCAAGAAGAGGTTCTAAGAACCCATTTATTTCTGGTATTGTTGCCTCTTTTTTGTGGCTTTTAATAAGAAAATCGATAAGCTCTTTTTTTATGAAAGGCATGTCGGCACCTACCAGAAGAAAGGGTTTTTTTGCATAGCAGCACGCAGTATATAGTCCGCTTAAAGGGCTTTGAACGTTTGACAAATCTTTTACAGATTTTACTCCTTTTAGGAAGCTATACTTTTCTGGGTTTTTTGATAGTATATATATTTTTTCTGAAAAGCCAATCAAAGCATCCACTACATACTCTATCATGGTTTTCTTGTGAAGCACGAAAAGTGTTTTATCTTCTTTAAATCGTTTGCTTTGACCACCAGCCAGTATGAAGATATCTATTTTATTCACCGGCTATTAGCTTTCTAATGGAATCGCTAGTAGAAGTCTCTCTTATATATGGTTTTTCAAAAGACGGTATGTAAACATAACCCCCAGGCGGGACTGTGTCTTGCCTTATCTGAGGGTTTAATCTCTTTAAAAGGTAATAATTCACACCATAGGCTATGGCTATATTTCTTAAATCCTGAGAAGAATATGGCTTATAAACATGTAAGGTATAGTTAAAATATCTCTTTTTTATGTTAAAGCCAAACTTTCTAGCGTTTTTAATAACGGTGAGCAACGCTAAGAACCTTGGTACATATTGCCTAGTCTCTAGTGGAAACGAATCTTTAAAAGCCCAAAAGCTTCCCCTAGGGTCTGATTTAAAAACAGAAGACACGCAGTAAGGCCCACAGTTGTAAGCTGCCAAGACTTTGTTCCAATCTCCAAACTGATTGTATAAATCGCTAAGATAATGGGCCGCTGCTTCTGTTGATTTTATAATGTCAAACCTCTCATCAATTTGGTTGTTTACCACAAGTCCATAGTCTCTAGCTGTTTGAGGCATCAGTTGCCATATGCCAGCCGCTCCTGTGCTCGATACCGCATACTCGTTGTAACCACTTTCTATAATGGGAAGATATATAAAGTCTGATGGAAGGTTGTATTTTTTAAGTATAGGAAGTATGATAGGAGAGTAATATATAGCTTTTTCTATACCTCTTTCTATGAAGCCTCTATCTTGATATACAAAATAATTTATATACTTTTTAACATCGTTTGTATATATGAGGTTAAGTGCCTGAGGGTTGTTTTCGTATATAGGATGATAGGTTATCTGGGGTCTTGTGCCGCCTGTTTTTTTATAAGCGTAGTTGTTTCCATACAAAGAAGCGTTTGTAATCTCAGCGCTGCAAGAGCTAAGTAGTATTCCTAAAAGCCCTATACCAAAACCTTTTATTAAGTAGTTTTTCAAGCTTTTAGTACCCATAACACATATATCGTCATTTTAAGATAACATTAAAACTCTAAAGATTATATGATATATTTCAATATTTTGCTTTTTTTACACTTTCGTATATCCTGTGAGCTATTACTTCGTTTGCCTTTGTTATTTTAGCAAGCTCTGCTGGGCTTTTGATAATGTAAGGGGTTATAAATATAAAAAGTGTAGTTTTTTTGTTTTCGTTGTTTTGATATTTAAATAGATTTCCAAGCATCGGTATATCTTGAAGGATTGGTATCCCGCTGATATTTTTTATTGTGTTGTTGCTTACAAGCCCTCCTAGTATCACCGTTTGACCGCTTTTGACCACCACTTCAGAGTTTAAAACCCTGTCTGTAGTAATAGGTATAGGCACCGTTTGACCAGCTACGCTTGTGTTTGTAAAACCTGTAATGTCTTGAAGGTTTAGGTTTATTCCAAGCCTTATGTTGTCTTTTGATACTGTTGGTATTACATCAAGCTCCAACCCTATATCTTTGTAATCGTAGGTTAATATTGGAAACCCGTTTATATTGTATTGGGTACCGGTGACGTATGGATATACCTCTGCTTCTTTTATAATAGCCTCTTCGTTGTCAAGGGTTAACACCTTAGGGTTTGATATGATTTTAAAGCCGTTTCCTTGTTCTAACAAGCTTAAAAACACCGCTAAATCTGGAAATATAATTACGTTGCCGTTTACACTTGCGCTTACACTTGAGCTAGATGTTACGCCCATTACGAAGTTTCCTGATAAAAGCCCTTGGTATATGGTTTGTAAAGAGGCTGGGTTAAATCCTATGCCACCGTTTTTGCCTAAAGCTTGCCAATTGACGCCGGTGGTTAGTTGTTTTGTTATGTTGGCCTCTACCACAGAAGCTGCTATGAGCACCTGGATACGCTTTTCATCTAATTTTTTTATAAGGTTTTTTAGATTTTTGTATTGGGATTTTGTAGCGTACAAGATTACGCTGTTGGTAGCCCTGTCAAAACCTATCTTTGTGCCATCAGAAAGAGATATTGAACCTATGGGAGCGTTGGAGGATAGGATTTTTGTATTGCCATAGTTAGCTAGTGTGTTTTGAGTTTTGGATCCATTTGGAGCTTGCGTACCGGTTAGAGTTGGAACTGGTCTTTTTATAGTAGAAGATATGGCATTGGCGCTCCCAAAAAGACTAGCCAGGGTCTTTGCCATCTCTCCTACAGAGGCATTTTGAAGAGGGATAACATAATAATGTCTTTTAAAATTAGATGCACTTTTGTTTATCTTTTCTATAATCTTTTTTATGGAGCCTTGCATAAGCTTTGGAGCGTAAACTAGTACAAAGCCACCTTTTGAATGTCTTTTTTTAACAGAAGATACCACCATAGGTATGCCAAACTTTTGGCTTACTGGGTTTGCCAAAGGGCTTAACGCTTTTACTACAGCGTTTGTATCTTTTGCCTCATACATTTTTAAGCTAAAAGCCAGGTTTGGTATATCTATATTTTTTAAAAGTTTTTGGATTTTATCAACAGAAACACCTATATCGGATATTATAAGGGCGTTGGAGGGCATATAAACGGTAGCGTTTCCATACTGGCTTAAAAAGGGTCTTATGGCGTTTAAAAGTATCTGGGCATTTGTATGGGCAAAGTATATGTAAGTTTCTATTGATGGACTTGGAAAGGCTTTTTTTGTGACGCTGCTACTAAAAGAGGTGGCTTCTTTAATGGGCACTATTTTATAAAAGTTTTTATACTTTACCACCGTATAACCATCCAAGGCAAGGCTTGTCAAAAAAAGATGCCATGCATCCTCTACGCTTACAGGTTTTTTAGAGCTAACCGTTATTTTTGGAAGATTTCCATTTACCCCCAATACGATGGTTTTACCGGTAAGTTTTGACATAAATGTGGCTATATCCTCTATGCTTTGGTCTTGAAAGTTTAGCGTCACATAAGATAAGCTTTCTGACCTACCGTTCGTTTTTGCGTATGTATTTGTAATATTAAAAGCTAAAAGACCCACCAAGAAAACAATTGTTTTAAACTTTTTCACATATCTAATTATAGCATCTTTAAAAAACCCTTGACAAAAATGAAATTATGTTATAATAACTAACTATCTTTTTTCTGGAGGTATTTTTATGAGCGAGCAGGATAGTAAATTCCGAAAGCGCGTGGGTGGTGCTGGTATTTTTGAGCAAGTTGGTTGCTCCATGATTGGTTCTTACTTTGCAGTATTTGTATCTAGGGAGGTAAAGAAATGGCAAAAACCCTCGGACTCCATATTATAGCTGACCTTTATGGAGTAAACCCTGATCTCATAGACAGGGAAGAAGATATCAGGCACCTTCTTGAAAATTCAGTGAAAGCTGGAGAGCTTACAAAAATCTCATCTCATTTTTACCAGTTTAACCCTCATGGAGCTACAGGTGTTATCCTGCTAGCTGAATCTCATATATCTATACATACATGGCCAGAGCATAAAGCCGCCACTGTAGATGTGTTTACCTGCGGAGACCCATCAAAAGCCTATAGAGCTATGGATTATATAATAAACACCCTATCTCCTACACACGTTGATAAAAAGGTCTTTGATAGGGGTATCATAGAAGATTCTAAAGAAAAAGATGTGCTTTGGATAATGTCGAAAGCTGGTTGTTGCTAAAATCCGTAAAAGGAGTAGGCAACAAGCTACTTTACAAAGCGTTTAAGCATTTTGGTAGTGCTGATGCTATAATAAACGCCGATAAATCTTCCTTGGAGTCTATACTGGGCTCCAAGGCTATAAATATTTTTAACAAAGATTTTGATAAGGAATACGTAAAAAGCACTCTTTTTAAATTAAAACAATTAAATATTGAAGCTACTACCTATGAAAGTGAAATGTATCCCAAAAATCTATTAGACTTGCCAGACCCACCACCTATTTTGTTTTTAAAAGGCAATAAAACGCTTTTAAATAAAAAATCCATAAGCATAGTAGGCTCAAGAAAAGCAACGTTGAGCGCTTTAAATATGACAAAAGCTGTTGTATCTGGTATCAAAGATATAGTAGTATCTGGAGGAGCCGATGGAATAGATAAAAAAGCCCATGAAAGTGCTATGGAGTATAGTATTCCAACTATTGCAGTGCTTGGTTTTGGGTTTTTGTATGCAAAATCAAATTTATTTAGTAAAATTTTAGATAAAAACGGGCTTCTTTTAACGGAGTTTACACCCTTTGAAAAACCATCAAAATTTACTTTTCCAATGAGAAATAGGATTGTGGCATCGCTAGGGGAATCTCTTCTGGTGATGCAAGCTTCTTCAAAAAGCGGTGCTCTTATAAGCGCTTACTGGGCTCATAAGCTAAAGAAAGGGATTTTTGCTTACATAGGAAATCCAGTAGAAGAGTTTGAAGGGTGTGCAACCATTGTAAGAGAAGGTGTAGCAAGGCTTTTTATAAGTAAAAATCAACTTTTTGAAGATTTGTCTATATCCTATGAAAAGCCACAAAACCAACATCCAATACTGTCTTATCTTGATAAACCATCCACTTTTGATGAGCTTTTAATAAAAACAAACTACGATGAAGAAAAGCTCACCTTGGAACTTACTATGCTTGAATTAGAGGGAAAAATTTCAAAAGACGGTGCATACTTTGTAAAAAATGCATAGGTTTTTTGCTTTTAAGAAAAATGGTATTGTAGAGCTTTTTGAAGAAGAAAAAAAGCATTTTAAAATATTGCGTATCGAAGAAAACGAACCCATAGAGCTTGTTATAGAAGACAGGATATACGAAGCAAGGTTTAAAGATAGACATTTTTTGCTTTTAGAAGATAAGACAAAAATACCCGATGTAAAAATATATGTAAACGTATGTATACCTATGAAGCTACAAACGTTGGAAACCATCATAGATTATGCAGTCCAAGGAGGAGCCTTTGAAATAACGCCGGTTATTTGTAAAAGAGGCTTTCAAGATAAAAATAAGCTTTTAGAAAAATATCAAAGATTTCAGAAAATTTTAAAAGAAGCCATAAAACAAAGCAGGCCTTCTTTTTTACCAAGGTTAAACCATCCTACTCCTTTGGAAAATATAGCATTGAAAGGTCACGGTGTTGTGTTTGATAGTTTTGAAAAGCCTAAAAATGTTTTGCCAAAAGACAGTGAGTACACTCTTGTGTTTGGTCCAGAAGGAGGCTTGTCAAAAGAAGAGCTGGAGCTTTTAAAAAGCGTTGGTTTTAAATCCTATTCTTTGGGAGACAATATATTAAGAGAGGAGTTGGCGGTTTTTGCAGGTATATTTATGGTAAGATGTAGGCTGTAAGTGTTGTGATAAAATGATAATAAGGAGGTAAAAATATGGATTTAACAATGATAGTTGGAGGAAAGGCTGGGGCTGGTATAAAAGAAGCCGGCAGGCTTATATGTTCTGCTTTAACCGAGCTTGGGTATTACGTTTTTATGTATGTGGATTACCCATCTCTGATAAGGGGAGGACATAACTTTGTAAGCATAAGAATAGCTGATTTTCCGATAAACAGCGTCCACAAAAGGGCCGATATTATAATAGCTACAGATAAGCGTTCTGTTAAAGAGCACCTTGAAGATGCAAAAGAAGACACCCTTTGGATAATAAACGAAGTTACCGATAAAGATATGATAACAAAGGCAAAAGAAGTTATCGTAATGCCTTTTAAAGAGGTGGCGCCAAGCTTTTTTAAAAGCACATCGGTATTTGGTGGTGTTTTAAAGCTTTTAAACATAGATTACAACGTAGGACTTCCTTTTGTAAGGAAGTTGAAAGAACCAGACAAAAACGAGTCCATATACAAAGAAGCTTACGAAGCAGGTGTAGTAAAGTTTGACATAAAGCCAATTGGAGAGAAGAAAGGAGAGCTTGTATCTGGAAACGATGCAGTAGCCAACGGTGCAGTGGATGGGGGGCTTGATATATATTTTGCGTATCCAATGACTCCTTCTTCTTCGGTTTTGCACACGTTGGCTGCTAAAAAAGACGAGCTTGGTATAAAAGTTATACATCCAGAAAACGAAATAGCCGTTATAAACATGGCAATAGGTGCCGCTTATGCAGGGAAAAGGTCTATGGTAGGGACTTCTGGTGGTGGTTTTGCCCTTATGGTGGAAGCTTTAAGTCTTGCTGGGATGAGTGAAACCCCGGTGGTGATATACGAAGCTCAAAGACCAGGACCAAGCACGGGGCTTCCCACTTACAGCGCCCAATCTGATTTGCTATTTGCCATTTTTGCGGGGCATGGAGACTTTGGTAAAATTGTAGTAGGACCGTCCGATGCAGAGGATTCTTATCTTCTTACAAAAGAGGCTTTAAACTTGGCTTGGGAATATCAAGTGCCTGTTATAGTGTTGAGCGATAAAAACGCTGCTGAAAATTACTACATCTCTTCTTGTAACGATATATGCAGTAGAATAAAGGAAATAAGGCCTCCCAAAATGTATGAAGGTGATCCAAAGCTTTACAAGCGTTATCAAAATGTAGAAGACGGTATATCGCCTTTGCTTTTCCCAGGTACAAAAGATGCCGTGGTAAAAGCTAGTTCTTACGAGCACGACGAAAGAGGTATCACCATAGAAGATGCTCATACTGCAAAACTTATGCAGGATAAAAGGCTAAGAAAATACCAAAAGATGAAAAAAGATATTCTAAGCACCAAAAAAACTTACGAGGTCTTTGGCAACAAGGATGCTAACGTATGTCTTATCTCTTGGGGCTCCAACAAACATGTTTTAAAAGAAGTTGCAAACGCCTTAAATATAAAATTTGTACATGTTATATATCTTGAACCTTTCCCAGAAGAGGATATAAAAAAAGAGATAGAAGGAAAAAAACTTATAGCGGTAGAATGCTCTGCCACAAAACAGTTTGAAAGACTTCTTCACATGTACAGCATAAGACCCCATACCAATATAAACAAGTACGACGGAAGGCCCTTTTTTGAAGATGAAACTTTAGAGCTTGTTAAAAGCTATATAAACTAAATTTAAGTGAGCAACACAAGGTTATTTGCCCTTTACGAATTTGGAGAGTCTTTTCTTGCAAATGGCTTGGGGCTTGTGCTTTTCCCCATACTTTTTTACGAATTTGGTGTAAATATATATATCTACTCTTTTATAATAGGAGTCTCTAATCTCATTGGTGTATTGTTAAATATCTTGATGCTAAGGAGACCCTTACCAATCATAAAAACGTTGTTCTTTTTTTCTATAACGACATTTTTCGTAAGTTTTGGGCTTTTGGCAAAAGAAAAGTTTGTATTTGCTTTATTTTTTGGGATATTTATAGTAGTTCACATGCAAGCTCTTTTGTTTTATCAAATATCAATACTTGAAACCAAAGACCCGAAAATTTCATCTTCTTTTAGCAGTATACTTGGTTATCTTGGGTATTTTGTGGCGGTTTTTTCAATGTTTTTTCTGAAGGAAAAAAGATTTTTGATACTGATTGGTATTGTTATATATATAAGCTGTGCCTTTTTGTTTTACAAATTTTCAGACAAAAGCGTTTTTTTAAAATCCCAAAAGTTAGATTTTTTAAGGGATAGTTTGTTTTTAAAATATATGTTATCTCTACTTTTTTTAAGCATAGCTCCTCAGTTTTTTAACAACTCTATGACTATGTATCTAAAAACTTATCTTTTTTTACCAAACAAAGAAGTTTATACGCTTATGTTTATAGGGCTTTTGTGCGCCATAGGGTCCTCTTTTTTACTTGGTGTTGTCTGGAAAAAAGAAAATACCGGTTTTTATATAACTGTGTTTTTCTGGCTTTTAGTATATATATTTGCCTTGCTGGTGTTTTTTATACATATAAAATATCTGTTTATGTACGGTGTTTTGCTGGCTATATTGGGTGGTACAGCCACTGGGTTTTTCTGGACTTTTTTTAAAGCTATAACAGTCCTAAAGTTCAACGACGAGAATGTAGGCATAAGGATAAGCTCCATATATGGTTTCTCTTCTTCTCTTGGTCCTATTTTGTTTTTTGTGATGTCTAACATAAGTCCTGTGGTAGCTTTTTTAAGTATAGTTTTTCTTCTTATAATCTCGTTTTTTATTTATATTTTGTTTTTTGGCTTATAAAATCTTGAAAACTTTATAAATATATAATTATAACTTATTGACTTTTAAGAAAAAACTATAATATAATATTTGCTATGAGGGTTAAACTATAAGATAACTTTCTAAAAAGGAGGAAACGTTATGGACCAAAGCAGGAGAAGTGTATTAAAAGGAGCCATATTAGGTTTAGGAGCAGGCATGGTGGCTTCAGCTTTAAATCCGACAGCTGCCAGAGCCGAGGAAGTAGGGGCTTTAATACCAAAAGGTGCTAGGACATTAAAAGAGCTAGCAGAAAGGCTTGCAAGAGCTCCAAGAAGAAGAAACTTCAAGTCTTTACCAATGATTCTAACAGACAAAAACCAATGGGACTGGGAAGCTCTGGATGAAGTGTTTAACTACAGGGGTGGTCCAAAACAAGTATGGGATAACTACGATATACATAGCGCTTGGCTAAACGTAATGAGAAACGCTATGAATGCCCAAATATGGTCTTACAAAAATCCAGATTTTCTTTGCGTAAGTGCAACCCATGGTAATGCTCATTTTGCTATATACGATGATTACGTATGGGAAACTTATATAACACCTCTCACAAAAGGAAAACTAAAAAAGAACATGTGGCTTAAAATGAAACCAGGTATGCTTGAAAAAAACAGCCCAACTAACGAATCAGGCGCTTTCTCACCGGCTGACAACAGTGTAGAAGCTCTTATAGAAAGAGGTGCTGTATTTTTAGCTTGTCACAACCAAACCTGGGAAATGGCAGGGGCTCTTTTAAAAGCTGGTATAAATCCTCATCATCTTACCCATGACGAGCTTTCTGCAGATTTAACCAACCATATAATACCACAAGCTATAGTCACCCCCGGTGTAGTGGCTACAATACCAGAGCTTCAGTTAAGAGGCTTCCACTATATAAGCACAGCAGATTTTCCAAAATAAATGTTAGGAGGTTAGCAGCATGAAAAAAGCTCTACTAGCTTTAAGTGTAATGGCGTTAGGCGCCGTAGCTTTTGCAACTACAGATTTAAATCCTTACGAGATGCCACCACATACCCCACCGTGGAGCAGGAAACCTATCATTAGCCCAGATGTTCACAGCACCAACAATCCAGCTATTTACAAGGGTTTTGACTTTACTATACCACCAGTGGACAACGTAGTGGACTTCCACGGCGATTTAAATGCCGCCAACAAAGATGGTTTGGTGGTATATGTGGGTGGTAACTACTATTTCGCTGTTACGAGACTTATAAAAGCTTTTGAAAGAGAATACCCTCAATACAAAGGCAAAGTGTTTATAATAACTATTCCACCAGGTAAGCTATTGCAAGCTATAGAACACTACCATGACACGTTTACCATAGGCGATATGACATTTACAGCCAAACCAGATATATATGCCGGTGGCGCTTTCGGTGTTAAAAAATGTATAAAAGATGGTTTTTGTGAAGCTTCTACCTTTACCCCATATGTGACAAATACACTCGCTATAGAGGTTTACAAAGGCAATCCAAAACACATACACAGTCTCCAAGACTTGGCAAGACCAGATGTTAAAGTTGTTATGCCAAATCCAGCTTTTGAAGGTATAGCAAGAAGAATAGAAGATGCTCTTGAAAAATGTGGTGGCAAGAAGCTAAAAGATGCTATATTTGGTCCACATGGAAAGGCTATACTAACAGAAATACACCACAGACAAACCCCTCTTGTTATAATGGAGCATATAGCTGATGCTGGCGTGGTATGGCACTCTGAAGTAGAAGCTCAAATGAAGCAATACCATAACCCATTACAAGCTGTGCCAATACCAGCAAAATGTAATTATGAAGCAATATATGCAGCTGCCGAGGTAAAAGGAGCACCACACCCACAAGCAGCTAAAGACTGGTTGCACTTTTTAAGAACTCCAGCAGCCCTAAAAGTATTTGAATTCTACGGCTTCAAGCCTTACGAAGGAAAAAGATAACCCGTCAAAATAAGCCCGCTAAAAGCGGGCTTTACTATCATAAATTTTATTTTTCATCTATTTTTCATAAATTTTGTGATATTCTTATATGTTTCTTTTCATATTGACATATTGGTAAGGTTGACTTATAATAATTATGTAAAGTTTTAAGATGAAGTTAAAAAGCGAAGGTGAGTTTAGATACTCCCTCCCTCCCCCTCCCAAGATTTTTTGCACCGCGCTCTCGCGGTGCCTTTCTAAAATATGTCTTTGATTAAAATAGAACATCTATACAAGTCCTTTGATAAAAAACACTATGTGCTGGAAGATATAAATTTAGAAATTTTTTCAAATGAATCTTTTTGTCTTGTGGGACCTTCCGGATGTGGTAAGTCTACCATAGCAAGGAGTATACTTAGATTTATAAGACCAGATTCTGGAAGAATTTATTTTAAAGGAAAAGATATATATACTATAAAAGATTATCAAAAATATGTATCCTTTGTGCCCCAAGACCCGATGTCTTCTATAAATCCAAGGTTTAAAGTGTTGGACGCCATATTAGAGCCTATTCGTATAATGTCTTTGACTTTTAATACGGATGATATTTTAAATAATATTTTAAGATTAGGTTTAAAAGATGAGCTTCTTCATAAGAAGGTAAGAGATTTGTCTGGTGGGGAACGTCAAAGAGTGGCGATAATAAGGGCTTTTATTACAAACCCAGAGCTTGTAATAGCAGATGAGCCTACTTCTTCCTTGGATGCTATTCACAAAAACACTATAGCATCGATGTTTTTAGAAATTAAGGGCAGCAAGGCGCTTTTTCTAATTACACACGATATAAAATTTGCACAAAAGATTTGTGATAAAATTGGGATTATGCATGATGGTAAACTGATTGAGATGGGGGATAAAGACGACATTTTCAAAAATCCTAGACACCCTTTTACAAAAAAGCTTTTAGATAGCTACTCTTTAAACTGTAAAGAATACTCTTATGGATAATATACTGTTTGATATTCTTCTCGTGTTTCTTCTGCTAGCTATATCTGGATTTTTTGCCTCTTCAGAGATAATATTTTTTGGCGCTTCTAATATAATAGAAGAAAAAGATAAAAGGTTTTACAAAAGGATTATAGAGAGCATATTTAAGGACCCGCAAGCTCTTTTGGTGTCTATGCTAATAGGCAACGAGTTTGTGAACGTCTTGATATCTTCTATTAGCTCTGCCTTTGTTATAAAAGCTATAGGCAAGAGGTGGGTATTTTTATCTGGTATCTTTGTTAGTGTTTTGATATTCTTGTTGGGAGAAACAATACCGAAAAATATAGCACTATTTGTTAAAGATAAGCTTTTAAAAATCTACGCCGTACTCTTTTATCCTTATCTTGTTGTTGTAAAGCCTTTTGCCTATATATTTGTGGTGCCTGTTAAAAAGATTTTAAAACTTTTTGGTGTTGATAACATAAGCTTAGAAAAGAAATTTTCTTTAGAGCATATAGTTTACATAATGCAAAACCCCGCTAACGCGGAAGAGTTTTCAGAAGAGGAAACTCAAATGATACAAAAAGTTTCTCAGATGAGAGAGACAATAGTAAGGGAGATAATGACGCCAAGGCTTGATATATTTATGTTAGAAGCCACTAAAACTGTAAAAGAGGTAATAAGGGATATACTAGAAAGTGAACATAGCAGGATACCCATTTATAAGGATACGAAAGACAACGTAGTTGGTTATATACATATAAAAGACCTCATGCCAGTTTATCAGCACAAAGACGATACGTTGGAATCTTTTTTAAGACCCATTGAGTTTATACCGGAGGTCATGAGTATAAAAAATCTCCTTCAAGAGATGAAGAAGTCCTCTAATCAGATTATGATGGTGGTGGATGAACACGGGGCTATATCTGGGCTTATCACAAAACACGATTTACTTGAATGGCTTGCCGGTGACCTTCCTCAGGAGTGGGAGGAAGAAGATGAATTTACGAAGATGTCATCCGATGTTTACATAGTGGAGGGCTCTGCTTCCATAGAGGAAGTGGCTGGTATTGTTGGTTTTGAGCTTTCAGAAAATTATGATTACGATACTCTTAGCGGATTCATTATGGCGAACATGGGCAAAATCCCAAAAGAGGGAGACGAGTTTGAATATCAGGGCTTTAAATTTATAGTAGACAAAATGGATGGTAAGAAGATAGAACATGTACTTATCAAGATTCCAGCTAATAAAGATACAGATAGCTAAACTATTAGACAAGCTTTACATACCGGATAACGTTTGTCTTTCTTGCAAGAATTATTTTAAACCTAGCTTTCAAGGGTATGTTTGTGATGATTGCATATCTTTTATAAGCCCAAAAATCTTTGAAAAAGAATCCCTTGATTATATAGACGATTATAGAATTTTTAGCTCTTACGAAGGGGCTTTAAAAGAGATGATAATAGCTCTAAAGTTTAAAAGGGCCTCTTTGTTTGGGCAGATGATAGGAGATATTATAAAAGATGATTTTCTATCTTTTGTAAAAGCCGTAAACCCTGACATTATCACCTACGTACCGGTTTCTTTTTTTAGATTTTGGCAAAGGGGTTACAATCAAAACGAGCTTATATTAAAAGCTCTAGAGGTTCATTATAAATCTATATTAAAAAGGGTAAAGCATGCAAAGGCCCTATCTCTTAGTATGGAAAAAGCCCAAAGAACGAAAATTGTTTTTGAAGCTTTTAATGTAAAACGAGAGCTTAAACTTAACCTAGAAAATAAGAAAATTTTAGTGTTTGACGATATTCTTACCACAGGGGCAACAGCTAGTGAAATAGCTAGGATTCTCAAGTTGCATGCCGTAAAAGAAGTTTATTTTTACTTTATAGCTTCTCATAAAAGAGCCGTTGGTGTGGTATAATAATTTTATCAATGCTGGAGGTGTTATAATATGAGCGACGAAGTGCTTTTAAAAGTGGGGGAAAAAATAAACCCACCCCCATACATATTGGATGAAGCTTATATAAAAGATTACGACGCTCTTTACGAAAAATCTGTAAAAGACCCCGATGGTTTTTGGTCAGAGGTGGCTAAAGATATCACATGGTTTAAATCATTTTCAAAGGTTTTAGAATGGAATTTCCCATACGCCAAGTGGTTTTTGGATGGTAAGCTAAACGCTTCATACAACTGTCTTGACAGACATATAGAAGAAGGGCTAAGAAACAAACTAGCTTACATAGGTGTAAACGAAGATTTAGAAGAACACAAAATCACATATGGAGAGCTTTTAGAGTTAGTAAATAGGCTTGCAAACGCTTTAAAAAGTCTAGGTCTTAAAAAAGGAGACAGGGTCTCTATATACATGCCAAATACTGTTGAGGCTGTGGCAAGTATGCTAGCTTGTGCTCGTATTGGGCTTATACATCAAGTGGTGTTTGCAGGTTTTAGCGAGGGGGCTTTAAGGACAAGGGTAGAGGATGCGGGGGCAAGCGCTATAATAACTGCTACATATACAAAAAGACGTGGTAAGAAAGTAGAGCTTTTACCAACGGCCTTAGCAGCTATAAAAGGTCTTGATTCTGTAAAACACGTGATATGCTGGGATAGGGATAGCGCTGGTTTGCCAGAAGGGGTTTTAAACTTTTATGAGCTTGTTAAAAGCCAGAAACCAGAATGTGAGCCAGAGCATATGGATTCCGAAGACCCTCTTTTTATACTTTATACGTCGGGGACTACGGGTAAACCAAAAGGGGTTATACATACCACCGGTGGATATATGGTAAACGTGCATTTTACCACCAAAAACGTATTTGCACTAAAACCAAACGACATATACTGGTGTACTGCTGATATAGGCTGGATTACAGGACATTCTTACATAGTTTATGGTCCACTGTCAGTGGGTGTTACAAGTGTAATCTTTGAAGGAGCACCTGATTACAAAGATCCATCCACATGGTGGAAAATAGTAGAGAAGTACAGGGTAAATAAATTTTATACAGCACCTACGGCTGTTAGGCTTTTTATGAAATACGGTGAAAAGTGGCCAGCGGCTCACGATTTGTCCTCTCTTAAAATACTTGGTTCTGTGGGTGAACCTATAAACCCTGAAGCTTGGCATTGGTATTATGAGCATATAGGTCATAAGAATTGCGCCATAGTAGATACTTGGTGGCAAACAGAAACTGGAGCACACATGATAACTACGCTACCAGGGAATCCTATGAAACCAGGAAAAGCCGGCAAACCACTCCCTGGTATAGAGGTGGCTATAGTGGATAAAAATGGTAATCCAGTGCCGCCGAATACGGTAGGTTATGTGGTTATAAAAAAACCTTGGCCCTCTATGATGAGAGATTGCTGGGGTCAGCCAGAGCGCTATAAAAAATATTGGACAGAGATACCCGGAAACGTTTACAACGCTGATGACTTAGGCTCTATAGATGAAGATGGGTATATAATGATAGTGGGTAGAGCCGATGATGTGCTCTCAGTAGCTGGTCATCGTATAGGTACTATGGAAGTAGAAAGCGCTATAGTAGACCACGAAGCTGTGGCTGAAGCGGCGGTGATAGGTAAACCAGACCCAATAAAAGGTGAACGTATAAAGGCTTTTGTGATACTAAAACAAGGTTATAACCCATCAGAGGAGCTTAAAAAAAGCATTCAAGACCACGTAAAGCATGTATTAGGAGCTATAGCATACCCAGAAGAGATAGAGTTCGTAGATAAACTACCAAAAACAAGAAGTGGAAAGATTATGAGAAGAGTGCTAAAAGCCAAAGAGCTTGGTCTTGATATAGGTGATGTCTCTACGTTAGAGGACTAAATGAAAGCGCTTATATCTGTATACGATAAGACCGGTGTTTTGGAGCTTGCTAAGGAGCTTGTAAACCAAGGTTATGAGATTTTGTCTAGCGGTGGTACATATACATATTTAAAAAACGCTGGTATAGAAGCTATAGAGATATCTGAGGTTACAGGTTTTAAAGAAATATTGGGTGGGCGTGTAAAAACGCTTCACCCTGCTATACACGGTGGAATTTTGTTTAGAGAGGATGTAGAAAAGGATTTAGAAGAAATAAAAGAAAACTCCATAGAGCCAATAGATATTGTAGTAGTAAATTTATATCCTTTTGAAAAGAAGATGAAAGAATTAAAAGACATAGACGCTCTTATAGAGTTTATAGATATAGGCGGTCCTACTCTCATAAGGGCTGCAGCTAAAAATCACAAAAGGGTGAGCGTTTTAACGGATATAGAAGATTACGGATGGTTTGTAGAAAAGCTAAAAATGAACGCAATATCTCAAAAAGATAAAAAATATTTGGCTTTAAAGGCGTTTTGGCTTACATCTTACTATGATTCTATAATAGCAAACTATTTTTCTAAAGTATTTGGCTTTTCGGAAAAAGATTTCAAACATCATACTGTGCCTATGCTTTTAAAGGATGAACTAAGATACGGAGAAAACCCACACCAAAAAGCTTATATATACGAAAACCCTTTTGAAGAAGATGGAGTGGCAAGAGTAAACGTGTTGCAAGGCAAAAAAATGTCTTACAACAACTACCTTGATACTGACTCTGTGATGAAGCTGATATCAGAGTTTTCATATCCTTGCTGTGCTATTGTAAAACACAACAATCCAAGCGGAGTGGCTATAGACCAAAATCTTTTAGAAGCTTACAAAAAGGCTTTCCAGACTGACCCTGAAGCCGCTTTCGGTGGTATAGTGGCTTTTAATAGAAAAGTAGATGAGGAGCTTGCAAATCTTTTGACAGAGCATTTTTATGAGATAGTGATAGCTCCAGAATTTAGCGAGGGAGCGTTAAAAGTTTTTTCCAAAAAGAAAAATTTAAGGATAGTAAAATCGAAAAACTACAATCAGGAAATAGACATAAGAAGCATATCGGGCGGTTATCTAAGTCAAGATGTGGATAGCAAGCTCTATGAATCTATAGAGGTAGTATCCTTAAGAAGACCAACAGAACAAGAGTTTGAAGATGCCATATTTGCTTGGAAAGTATCAAAGTGGACAAAATCAAACGCTATAGTAATAGTTAAAAACAATCAAACCATAGGCATAGGAGCAGGTCAAGTATCAAGGGTAGATTCTCTAAGAGGTGCTATAAGAAAAGCCAAAAACTTTGGGCACGATTTAAAGGGTTCTGTGGTGGCTTCGGATGCCTTTTTTCCATTTAGAGACAGCATAGATATAGCTTCAGAAGAGGGAATATCTGGTGCTATACAACCGGGTGGTTCCATAAGAGACAAGGAAGTTGTAGAAGCTGCCAATGAGCATAACATGTTTATGATATTTACTCATATGAGGCATTTCAGACATTGAAGCTTTGCAAATTTAAAATTTATTTTTATATTTTAATTATTATCATCAACGTGAGAGGTTTTTATGAAATTACCACCGCTTAGAATAAGGCATATAGAGGTGGAGATACCTATTATACAAGGGGGTATGGGTGTAGGTATTTCTTGGGAAAAGTTGGCAGGTGCTGTGGCATCTTGCAACGCTATAGGAGTTGTCTCTTCAGTAGGTACAGGATATAGATTTTTAGAGCTTGTCAGAAAAGATAAATTTGGAAGACCCATAGGCACAGAAAACGCTCACAATACGGAAGCTTTGAGACTCATAATACAAAAGGCAAAAGAGATAGCCAGTGGAAAAGGTGCCATCGGCGTAAATATATTATCAGCCATAAATGATTACGGGAGAGTTGCCAACGAATCTGCTAGGTTTGGAGCAGACCTAATCATATCTGGAGCAGGTCTTCCTTTGAAGTTACCAGAATATACAGAGGGTTATGATACGGCTTTGGTCCCTATCGTATCTTCGGCTAGAGCCTTGAATCTCATAGCTAAAACCTGGAAAAAGCGATACAACAGATTACCAGACGCTGTGGTATTAGAAGGTCCAATGTCTGGAGGTCATCAAGGTTTTAAATACGAGGATTGTTTTAAACCAGAGTTTCAGCTGGATAATCTTTTTGACGAGGTTTATAAAGAAGCGCAAGAATGGGGCGGAATACCCCTTATAGTAGCAGGTGGGGTTTGGGATTACAACGATATCAAAACGTATATAAAAAGAGGGGCCGCTGGTGTGCAAATGGCTACTAGATTTGCTGTAACAAAAGAAAGTGATGCTCCTCTTGTATACAAGGAACTTCTTTTAAATGCCGAAGAAAAGGATATAATACTGTTGAAATCTCCAGTTGGGTATCCTTTGAGAGTTATAAGGACTCCTTTTGTGGAAAAGCTTTTAAGCGGTCACAACGGTTGGAAAGGCTGTGTATCCGATTGCGTAGCACCCTGTAAGCATGGGGAAGAGGCTAAAAAAGTCGGATTTTGTATAGCGGATAGACTTGGTGCCGCTTGTCTTGGCAACGTAGAAGAGGGTATTTTTATAAGTGGTGCCAATGGATATAAGTTGAAAAAGCAAGGTATTATATCTGTGTGCGAACTTATAGATATGCTAACCGGTAAAATACCAGACCCTACTGTGGAGAAAAAAGAAACTTTTACAGAGGTAAGCTAAGTTGAGGTTTTATGGGCTTTTAAGAGATGAAGATTTCTTAAACATTATACAAAAAATATCTGGTGATGTTTGGATTATAGAGGATACAAAATCAAAAACAAAGGAAGAGCTTTCAAAAGATCAAATAAAACATCGTCTTTTAGAGATAGCAAACGAAATAAGCTCCTGGAAACAAACCCTTACTCTTATGCCGAGCAACACTATTTTTGTATTTGTAGCTGATAAAGAAGAACCAAAGGCTTTTAAAATATACGATACCAGCTCCTTGGGATGCTCTACCACGCTTCCTCCTCCAAGATGGAAGATTTATCAAAAGGGAATATCCATTGAATGATATATATTGTGATGGTAGGTCAGCAAAAACTTAGAGAGCTTATATACCTTTGGACGCTGTTGAGTGTTAATAAAATGAAGTGTTTTATATCTTATATTCAAACAGAACCAAACTACGAAAAAAGCGCTTCTTTTGAAGGGCTAAAGGTATTTATAAAAGATTCATCTTTTGATAGAATAAACGTTATAGATATAAAAAGTAACATTTTTCTTTTAGAAAAGCCTATAAACTTGGATAACGTAAAAAATATATACGAGGATATTTTGTCTTTGGTATGAGTAGTGTTGCGCTTTTTATGATATCTACATGGTTTGGCGTTAGCTTGTTCTTTAGCTTTGATGTGGCTCCTGTTTTATTTGATACGCTTTCTACGTTTTTGGCGGGTGAGGTAGTGGCTAAGATATTTCCGATATACTTTGGTATTGGGCTTTTCATATTTTTGCTTTCTTTTTTGCTGTTGTTTGTAAGTGAAAAGCCCATATTTAAAAAGGCGTTTTTTTTATTTGTTATCAATATAGCAATTTTCATCTCCTTCCTCGTTTTCATATTGCCTGAAGCATCTATTTTAAAACATGTAAATTATCATGAATTCTTACGTTTGCACGCTTTTAGCATGGTATTAAATCTTTTGCAGATTATAAATAGCTTTTTTATAATATTGATGCTGTTATGATAAAGCTTGGCATACTTGGTTCTACTGGAACTATAGGCAAAAATGCCGTTGAAATAGTAAAATCCAACAAAGACAAGGTAGAGTTGATTGGTATAGGAGCCTATAGAGCATCTAAAGAGCTTCTTGAACAAGCAAAAGAATTAAGACCAAGGTTTGTTTTTAGTGTAGAAACTCCTACAAAAGAATGGCTACAAGATATTTCAAAATACTCTAAATATCTAAACGAAGAAGATGGGCTAAAAGCTATAATAGAGCACTCTGATAGAATTTTAAACGCAATATCCGGCACCTCTGGTATAAAAGCTACTTACGAGACATTAAAAGCAAAAAAAATACTTCTTGCTTCCAACAAAGAATCTATACTTTGTATGCCCAATCTAATAAAACAAAATATAGACTTGGTAATACCGGTGGACAGTGAGCACAACGCATCTTTTGAGCTTCTTAAAAGCCATAAACACGTTAGAAACTTGTATATAACTGCCTCTGGTGGTCCTTTTAGGCAGTATACAGAAGACCAGCTTAAAAATGTCACGAAAGAAGAAGCTTTAAAACATCCAAACTGGAAGATGGGACCAAAAATCACCATTGATTCGGCTACTTTGATGAACAAGGGTATTGAGCTTGTGGAGGCGAGCGTTTTGTTTGATATACCGCTTGAGCATATAAAAATATTAATACACCCTCAAAGTATAGTGCATGCTATTCTGGAATTGGAAAACGGCTCTTTTATAGCAAATATGTCACTGCCGGATATGAAACTTCCCATTCAAAACGCTATTTTTTATCCTGATGTGGTAAGCTATACCTTTGAAAGACTTGACCTTAGCTCTATATCTTGCCTTAGTTTTGAAAAGCCTAGAAGGGAAACCTTTAGAGCGTTGGAAGTGTGCGAATGGGTAGCTTCTATGGGCAATCCTTACATATCTGTTTTGCTGGGAGCCGATGATGAAGCTGTAAAACTATTTTTAGAGGATAAGATAGGCTTTTTAGATATACCGATTTTGATAGAAAAAGCCCTTTCTTCTGTAAATTTTCATATAGAAGAGACCCTTGAAGATATACTAAAAGCTGTGGAGTTTGGAAAAAGGAAAATATTAGATTTATCAAATCATAGGATGTGATAAAATATTCCTTATGATAGGGACCCCTCTTTCTTACAACGCTACAAAAATTCTTCTTCTTGGTGCTGGTGAACTTGGTAAAGAGTTTGTTATAGAGGCTATAAGACTTGGTATAGAAATAGTAGCTGTAGACTCTTATCAATATGCCCCGGCCCAACAGGTGGCTCAAAAATATTATGTAATAGATATGAAAAACAAAGAGCTTATCAAAAGCATAGCCTACAAAGAAGCTCCTGATTTTATAGTCCCAGAGATAGAAGCCATAAACACTGATGCTCTTATAGAATTAGAACAAGAGGGGTTTAACGTAGTCCCATGCGCCAAAGCCGTAAAATATACTATGAACCGCATAGCCATAAGACGTTTTGCCGCTGAAGAGCTAAGGCTACCGACTTCTAAATACAAATTTGTAAACACCTTTGACGAATTAAAAAGCGCTGCTAAAGAACTAGGTTATCCTGTAGTGGTAAAACCTGTTATGAGTTCTTCTGGAAAAGGTCAGTCTGTAGTTTACAAAGAAGAGGAGTTAGAAAAAGCTTTTTACGTAGCAAAAGAAAAAGCAAGAGGGGATGCAAAAGAGCTCATAGTAGAAGAGTTTATAGATTTTGATTATGAAATTACAATGCTTACTGTAAGGACCAAAAATCAAGGTATTTTGTTTTGTCCTCCGATAGGTCATATACAAGTAGAAGGGGATTATTACGAAAGTTGGCAACCACATCCTATGGATGATAATCTTTTGCAAAAAGCCCAAGATATTGCAAAAACTGTTGTAGAAGGTCTTGGGGGATACGGGATATTTGGATGTGAGTTGTTTGTTAGAAAAGATGAGGTTATATTTAACGAAATATCTCCAAGACCTCACGATACTGGTATGGTAACGATGATTTCTCAAAATATGTCTGAGTTTGAAATACATCTTAGGGCTATATTGGGTCTTCCTATACATATTGAGCTTTTAGGAGCGGGAGCATCCTATTGTTTCCATGCAAAAACCGACGGCATCATCCCAGCTTACGATAACCTTGAGGAAGCCCTTTCTATACCAAACACAAAATTAAGGATATTTGGAAAGCCTATCACAAGGACAAAAAGACGTATGGGGGTAGCTCTTGCATTGGCAAAAGATGTAGATACAGCACGTCAAAACGCTAAAAAAGTGGCAAGCTCTGTAAAGATTATAGAAGAGAATATCTAAATGGAAAATATAAGAAACTTTTCAATAATAGCCCACGTAGACCATGGTAAATCAACGCTGGCTGATAGGCTTATAGAGTTTTGCGGTGCTATCACGGACAGAGAAAAAAAGGACCAAATGCTTGACACCCTTGATATAGAAAGAGAAAGAGGTATTACTATAAAACTTCAAGCGGTAAAAATAAACTATCACAGCAAAATTCAAAACAAAGATTTTACACTACACCTTATAGACACGCCGGGACACGTAGATTTTTCTTACGAGGTATCTAGGTCGTTAGCCGCTTGTGAAGGGGCTTTGCTTTTGATAGATGCTTCCCAAGGTATAGAGGCCCAGACAGTGGCAAACTTTTGGAAAGCTGTAGAGCAAAACCTCGTTATAATACCTGTCATCAACAAAATAGATTTACCAGCGGCAGACCCAGAACGTATAAAGTTGCAAATAAGAGATATACTTGGTTTAGACCCAGATGAAGCTATACTTGCTTCTGCAAAAGAAGGTATAGGCATAGAAGAGATTTTAGAAGCCATCACCAAAAGAATCCCACCACCAAAGGGAAATGAAAATGCTCCTTTAAAAGCCCTAATATTTGATTCTTACTACGACCCGTATAGAGGTGCTGTGGCTTTTGTGAGGATATTTGATGGGTCTGTGAAAGTAGGGGATAGGATAAAACTTTTTTCTACTGGCAAAGAGTTTGAGGTTACGGAAATAGGTGCCCAAACACCAAAGATGACAAAGCTTCCCATATTAAAAGCCGGAGACGTTGGATATATAGCGGCTTCCATAAAAGATGTAAGGGATATAAGAGTTGGTGATACTATCACATTAAAATCAAACCCTACCAAAGAGGCAATACCTGGTTTTAAAACGGCAAAACCAATGGTGTTTGCAGGGCTTTACCCTACAGAGGATTCTAACTTTGAAGAGCTGAGGGATGCTTTGGAAAAATACTCTATCAACGATGCAGCTATCACCTACGAACCAGAAACATCACCAGCTATAGGTATGGGTTTTAGATGCGGGTTTTTGGGGCTTTTACATATGGAAATAGTCCAAGAAAGACTTTCAAGAGAATACAACATAGACGTAATCACCACTGCCCCAAGCGTTGTATATAGGTTGAAGTTAAAAAATAAACCAGATGTCCTAGAGGTTAAAAGCTCCAACGACGTACCAGATAACTTTGGGCTTATAGAATATATAGAAGAGCCGTATGTACTTGCCACTATCATCACACCAAAAGATTACGTAGGAAACATAATAAATATATGCCAAGACAAAAGAGGCATCCAGGTAAAGTTTTCTTACCTTGACCAAAACACAGCCCTTCTTGAATACGAAATGCCCCTTCAAGAGATAATAGTGGATTTTCACGATAAGATAAAGTCTGCTTCTAAAGGCTATGCATCCTTTGATTATGAATTTTTGGGTTATAAAGAATCAGACCTTGTAAAACTCACCATAATGTTAAACAAAGAACCTGTAGATGCATTGTCTTTTTTGGTGCATAGAGATAAGGCTTATAGAAAGGCAAGGGCTTTGGTGGAACAGCTTAAAGAGACTATCCCAAGACAGCTTTTTGAGATAAACGTCCAAGCGGCTATTGGAAGTAAGATTATAGCTTCTGAGAGAATACCCCCTATGAGGGCAAACGTCACTGCAAAGTGTTATGGTGGTGATATATCAAGAAAAAGAAAGCTTTTAGAAAAACAAAAAGAAGGTAAAAAACGCATGAAGCAGTTTGGCAAAGTATCTTTACCCCAAGAAGCGTTTTTGAGCGTTTTAAAAGCCCAATGATAAAAACAACCGATATATCAAAATGGAACGACTGGCGGTGGCAACTTCAAAACCGTATAACCACTTTAGAAGAATTGTCAAAGTATATAGAACTAACAGAGGAAGAGATTGAATTTTTTGATAAAGTATCCGATGAATATCCTTTTGCCGTCACACCTTACTATCTTTCTCTTGTAAAAGACCCGAAAGATAGACAAGACCCAATAAGACTTCAAATAGTACCAAGCCCTCTTGAAATAGATGAAAAAGCCCAGCAAAACTCACATCCAAACGCTTTAAACGAAGAAACTCTTATAAAAGGTCTTACCCACAGGTACGAAGACAGGGTGCTAGTAAGTGTTACCTCTTACTGCGGGGTTTACTGTAGGCATTGCATGAGAAAGCGCATTTTCAAAGAAGGAACACACGCTACTCCAAAAGAGCTTTTAGACATTTATTTTGATTATATTAAAAGCCATAAAACTATAAAAGATGTATTGATATCTGGAGGAGACCCTCTTACTTTAGACAACGAAAGACTAAAATACATATTGGACAACTTATCTTCTATAGAGCATCTTGAGGTGATAAGAATAGGCTCAAGAGTACCGGTAACACTTCCTCAACGCCTTTACGATGATGAGCTTCTTGATATACTATCAAAATACGATAAGCTTTGGATAAACACCCATTTTAACCATCCAAACGAAATTACAGAAGATGCTAAAAAAGCTGTAAGAAACCTATTAAGAGCAGGAGTCCCAGTTAACAACCAAACGGTGCTTTTAAAAGATGTAAACGACGATAAGGAAATTATGCTAGAGCTAATGAGAAAACTCCTTAGCATAAAGGTAAAACCACAATACCTTTTTCATTGTGACCCCATCACTGGCGCAGTCCACTTTAGGACGTCCATAGAAAAAGGCTTAGAAATCATGGACTATATGAGAGGAAGGCTTAGCGGGTTTGGCATTCCTACATATGCAATAGACCTTCCCGGTGGTAAAGGCAAAGTTCCTCTTCTTCCCTCTTACTATAAAAAGTTAGAAGATAACACTTACGAGTTTATAGCTTTTGATAAAACGAAAGTCATAGTTGTTGAATGATGTTTTGAACCTTTGTAAATTCAGCATATTCGCGGAAACTTACCTCCTTCAACTTTCCTTCCCCATTTACAGATTTATAGAAAATGTTAACAAAGGTAAGTGTCCATAGTGTATGTGAACTTGTACAAAAACTTGCATTTTTAAAAATTTATGTTATAATAATTTTCAGTTTTTAGCTGGCTTC